>NZ_JAZHLK010000027.1:0-59400 GCF_036549515.1 Aurantimonas sp. E1-2-R+4
AAGCTCAAAACGCTCTTGAGGAAGGCCGCCGCGCGAACCCTCGACGATCTCTGGCGTGCAGTCGGCAACATCTGCGACCTGTTCGAGCCCGAAGAATGTTGGAACTACCTCAAAGCCGCTGGCTATGTTGCAGATTAATCGCCTGACGCTCTAAGCGACCGAATCGCTCCGACGTTCCATCAATCCGGCATGGAGATGTTTGGTCGGCTATCCGCACGGCCCCTGGGGCGCGCGGATCCAGGTTCTTCCAAAGATTCAGACCAAAATTCGGCGTACGAATCCTGAGCGGAAAGCGTAGTATCCCAGCGGCAACCCGACTGTCGCTCCTGTGCGGCAAAATTCCAAGGTTTAGTGAACACATTTTTGTTGGGTTGCCGTGAAGGTGACGCTGGGCAATGTGCGTCTGACGTAAACGGAAGGACTCGCATTATGCTCAGAGGAGAGGCGGCCGCCGCGCCGCAGGGGAGGTCTGCGCGCGATTGTGATCGGTCTCTGCTGCTCGTGGACGATGACAGAGCGTTTCTCTTGCGCATGAGCCGGGCACTCGAACAGCGTGGTTACGATGTGGTGGCAGCCGAAAGTGTCGCCGAAGGGTTGGCGCAGCTGCGCCGCAGCGCGCCGGCCTACGCCATTGTCGATCTGCGCCTCAGCGATGGCACCGGGCTCGACGTGATCGCGGCGTTGCGGGCTGCACGCGAGGACGTGCGCGCCATCATCCTGACCGGCTATGGCAACATCGCGACGGCGGTGAGCGCCGTGAAAATCGGCGCCATCGACTATCTGACCAAGCCCGCGGAAGTCGACGAGATCGTGGCCGCGCTTACGTGCGATGGCGAGGCGCGCGCCGAGCCGCCGGAAAACCCGATGTCGGCGGATCGCGTGCGCTGGGAGCACATTCAACGGATTTTCGAGCTTTGCGACCGCAACGTCTCGGAGACGGCGCGGCGGCTGTCCATGCACCGGCGGACATTGCAGCGCATCCTCGCCAAGCGCGCGCCGCGCTGACCCGGGTCACCCGTCCGGCAAGTCCATCTCCCGAGGGGCGGTCATGAAAGGGTTGGCCGCCCATTCGGCCTGCAAAAGGCGGTCGGCGGACAGCCGCGCGAAGCGCAGCATCAGCGCCTTGCGGGTCGCCGCTGCCATCCTTTCCTCCGGTGCGTCCCGCAGGATTTCGGCCGCATAGCCGTCCGAGACGATCAGGCCGCAGGTCCGCGGAAAAATATCGGCGGGCACGCCCGGATGGGTGGCGAAATACAGCCGGTCGCAATGCTGTCGGTAGTCCGGCCATTTGCGATCGACGCGGAAATCCTCGACCGAGGTCTTGATCTCCACGATCGAAAATTCGCCCTTCTCCGAAAGACAAATCAGATCGGCGCGCCGACCGGACGCCAGCGGCATTTCGGGAAGCAGCGCCACCCGTCGCGCGGTCATCAGCCGCTGCACGCCGCGGCGCACCATCAGGGCGCGCTCCGACTGGCGTCCGTCGACGAGCGGATCGACGGCAAAGGGAGAAACGAGCGGCATGCGTCACAGATAGTCCATGCGGACGATCGGCGGCAAGCAAAAATGGAAACAAACCAGAAACAAAAAGTCGGGCCGGCGGACGGGCGCGCGATTCCAGGCACACTAAACGGAATCTACGCCTCCGCCCGGATGGTTCCTGCAATCTCGTCGAGGATGGGGCAGTCGGGGGCCTGATCGCCATGGCATTGCTCGGCGAGATTCGCGAGCGCGCGTTTCAGCGACTTCAGTTCCGCGATCTTGCGGTCGATCTCCGCGATCCGCGAACTGGCGAGGCGTTTGACATCCTCGCTCTTGCGATTGGAATCCTCGTAGAGCGACAGCAGCCGCCGCGCCTCTTCTATGGTAAAGCCCAATGAGCGCGAGCGCTGCAGAAAACGCAGCATGTGCACGTCCCGATCGCGGTAGTAGCGGTAGCCATTTGATGCCCTGGCCGGCTTTATCAGCCCCACTTCCTCATAATAACGGACCGTCTTCGGCGGCAGACCCGACAACCGGGATGCTTCCCCGATATTCATGAGACGTCCTCGTTGATGGCTTCGATCATCTCGACGCTAAGGAGATGTCGCGGCCGCCGGCTCCGTCAACTGTCACATGGCGGCAACAAAGCGCTTATTAACCATCCGCGTGCCAAATAGGGTCATTGCTTCAACAAATTGTGCGGCTTAACGAAGAGACGGCTTCAGATGGTCGGCAATCAGACCCGCGCGGTTCGCACAGCGACCGCTTCATCCATCGCACCCAACTTGGCGTTCGTTATGAAGATGAGACAGATTATCCTTGCAGGCGCTGCTCTGCTGTCGGTCGCGACCATGGCGGGGTGCGCGACGTCCGAGCGCGCGTCGCTGACGCCGTCGGGCAATGCACAGGTGGCCGCCTATACGGCGCCCGATTCCCTGCCGACCGAAGGCAGTGCTGGCGCGACGACGAAACTCGGCTATGGCGCCGTGGTCGACGAAGGCTTTGCCCTGCCCGCGATTCCAACCGACAAGATCGATCCGCAATATCTGCGTCAGCGCGTGTCTTTCGAGGAAGGCCGCCAATACGAGTCGGGCACGGTCGTCGTCGATACCCCGAACCGGTTCCTGTATGTGGTCGAAGCCGACGGCATGGCGATGCGCTACGGCATCGGCGTCGGTCGCGCCGGCTTCTCCTGGGCGGGTGAAGCGAACATTCGCGCCAAGCGATCCTGGCCGAAATGGTTTCCGCCGGGCGAGATGATCGACCGCAAACCTGAGCTTGAGCCTTACCGCAACGGTATGGACCCGGGCCTGACCAACCCGCTCGGCGCCCGCGCACTCTACCTTTACCAGGGTGGCAAGGACACGCTGTTTCGCCTGCACGGAACGCCGGAATGGTGGACGATCGGCACGGCCGCCTCGTCTGGCTGCATCCGTCTGATGAATCAGGACATCCTCGACCTCTACGAGCGCGTTCCCATGGATGCCCGCGTCGTGGTCAGGCAGGGTAAGGAGCGGATGGCGGCGGGTTACGCCGGCGCCTGACCAGCCGCGCGATCGCGGCGCGACAGTTCTACAAGGCGGGGGACCGCCACGGCCGGGTGCTTCGGGGGAGGCGTCCGGCCATTTTTTTAAGAGACGGCCCGTTGCCGGGGCGTCCAGCTGAGCAATGCCGGCATTGGCGGCGGGCGAGCCTCGATCATCGGCGTATCGCTCGCATTCGGCGCTCACTAAGCGCTCACTTGCTGGAATCGGTTCGACTTCATCGTGGTTCGGGCGTCGCGCCGCGGACCGCCGCGACGAGCAAAAGTCCCAGCGTTGCCGCATTGAGCGTGTGCCAGAGGAAGTGGGTTCCGTGCGGCCAATCCGGGCAGAGCGGCAGGTCGACCATCCGGAATGCGAGCGAGACGGTAAAGACCCCGCCGGCGGCGAACACCGGCCAGCCCTCAGGATGGTCCCGCGCCACGAGATAGCCGCCAATGGCGTACAGTGCGAAAAGCCCGGCAACGTAGCCGGCCGACGATCCGAGCTGCGAAGCGAGCAGCGGTTCGGCCGCCAGGGAGGCTGCGACGAAGGCGAGTGTTCCGACAAATGCCGCCATCGGGGACAAACCCACGAAGCGGCGGAGTGCGAGGCCGAAATAGGCGAAGATGAACAGCGCGATGGGGATGACGTCGGCGAAACTCGACCATCGGTTCGCGAAGGTGTGGAACAGAAACGAGCCGGTTCCGATGATCGCGACGAGACAGATGAGATAGAGGCTCGGCCGGTCTCGCGCCGGCCCCCGTCGCCAGTACCAGAGCCCGAGCGCCGCGGCGGCGAAGAAGGCGAGATTCGACAAGGCGTTGAGCGGTTCGGCCCAGAAGCCCGTGCCGATCCGCTCGCAATAGGCGTCGATGGGTGCCGTCAGCTCCATGACGCGAAGAATGCCCATTAGAGCCCGATGATGCCAGTCGAGGTCTGTGGCAAGCGACAACAAGGCGGGGGATATCTCTAGCCCTCGCGTGCGACGGGCGGTCGGCTTCTCAAAGCCCCGGCCAGGCAAGCGTCGCGCCCGCGACCACCACGTAGCGGGCGAATTTGCCGATCGCGACCAGCACGACGAACGGGACGAGCGGCACCCGCAAGGTCCCGGCGATCACCGTCAGCGCGTCGCCCCCGAGCGGCGACCAGGCGAACAGCAGCGTCCAGACCCCATAGCGATTGAAGAAGCGCGTCGCCGCCTCCAGCTGCTTCGGCTTCACCGGAAACCAGCGACGCTCCTGGTAGCGCAGCATGAACCGACCGCAGAGCCAGTTCACGACCGAGCCCAAGGTGTTGCCGGTTCCCGCCACAAGGACCAGCAGCCATGGGTCGGCAATGCCTTTCGCGATCAACCCGATCAGCATGAGCTCGGACGCGCCGGGCAGGATGGTCGCGGCCAGAAAGGCGCCCCAGAACAGACTGAAACAGGCGGCAAGGACGCTCAATTCATCCGCTTTCCCGCCGCCGCCAACGGCGGCTGGAGGCGAATGATGCCCTTCCACCGAGGGGCGTCGGGAACCGGGTTCGTTACGTCCAGCCAACGGTTTTCGCGCTGCCCGATACCGATTTTCGCTGGCAGGCAATTGAACGGGCGAGTGACCCTCACCATTTGAATACTACCGCATCGAATTGTCGAAGCCCCCGCGATGCTTGCGCATCGCGGCCATTCTCGAAAGGAACAGTCTGCGATGACTTCGCAAGCCTTGATCCGTCCGGCCTGGACGCCCGCGACCATAGCATTGATGGTGGTCGGTTTCATGATTTACTGGCCCCTCGGCCTGGCGATGCTCGCCTACATTCTCTGGGGTGATCGTTTGGAGAGCTTCCGGCGGGACGTCAACCGTACGACCGACCGTTTCTTCGGCGGACTGAAGCGCACCGGCGCGGTCAACCCCTTCGCCGAGACCCGCACCGGCAACGTCGCCTTCGACGACTGGCGTGAAAAGGAGCTGTCCCGCCTCGACCAGGAGCGCCGCAAGTTGAATGAAGCGGCGGCCGAGTTCGAATCCTATGCCCGCGAGCTGCGCCGGGCCAAGGACCAGCAGGAGTTCGACCGCTTCATGGCCGATCGCCAGAACCAGACTAGCGGCCAGACCATCGACGGCCAGCCCGCCTGACCTACCGGGCGTAGCGGATAGAGTGACGGCGGCGGTGGGAAGAACGCCGCCGTCTTTTTGTCGCGTGTCGGCGGGCTCCGCTATAGGGTGGGGTTCGAATCGCGGCGATGGGCTGCTTCGAGGAACGGTTCATCTTGCCGATGTCGCTTTTCTTCTCCCGGCGGAACGCAAACACGCCCGCCATCCCCGAGCGCCTGGACCTTGCCGCCGGCCCGGTCCCGGTCACCGTGCGCCGCAATCCGCGTGCCAAGCGGCTCATCCTGCGGCTTGCTCCGGGCGGAACTGGAATCGTCGTCACGGCGCCGAAAAAGGTGCCGGCGCGGGCGATTGCGGAATTTCTCGAGCGGCATCGCGGCTGGGTGGAGGAACGCGTCGCGCGGGCGCCCGACCGGATTATCGCGGCGGATGGTGCGACCATCCCGTTTCGGGGCGCCCAATTGCGGCTGATCCAGGCATCGGAACGCCGCGCCAGCCGCTTCGAGATTGTGGACGGCGTGGCGCATCTCTTCGTCGGCGGCGAGCCGGAGCATTTTTCCCGCCGCGTCGTCGAGGCGCTGAAGCGCGAGGCGCGGCATGATCTGCAAGTCCGTGTCGACCGCCACGCAGCCACCGTGGGTCTGCGTCCACGGGCGATGGCGCTGAAGGACACGAAGAGCCGCTGGGGCTCCTGCACCATCGATCGGCGGCTGGCGTTTTCCTGGCGGATCGTCATGGCCCCGCCGGAGGTCCTCGATTATCTCGTTGCCCACGAGGTGGCGCATTTTCGCGAGATGAACCACGGCCCGGCCTTCTGGGCACTCTGCCGCGAGCTTTGCCCCAACATGGATCACGGCAAGAATTGGCTGAAGCGGCATGGAGCCGGGCTGCATGCTGTGGCATTTGACGGCATGCTAAATCGAGCGTTCGAATACGGCGCGGGAGAGACTGGGATCTCGTAGATTGATGTGACTTATACCAACCTGCGGCGATAGGAACCCATTCGACCGGGACGATCGCCGATGCATGGCGAGGAGCGGGACGACGCGCGATGCGGCGCATCGAGTGAGGCCCGCGACGAAGAAAGGCGCGGCGAGCGCCCGGCCATAGGTGGGCTGGACGGGCTCGCCGGACGGCGTCGCACCGCTTGCCCGATGCGCCGCATCGAACTGCGCGTCGCTCCTGGCCGGACAAGCCCGTTCAGCGCCATCGAATAGGTCCCTATCACCGCAGGTTGGTATTAGGCAGAGCGGACGCTGATGCCTAGCAGGTGCTTCAGCAGCTTCCGGCCCCATCCAGGNCGCAGGTTGGTATTAGGCAGAGCGGACGCTGATGCCTAGCAGGTGCTTCAGCAGCTTCCGGCCCCATCCAGGACATTCAGTGGCGATATGTCGGACAACGAAAGCCGGCGTTCGCAGGGCCCTGTCCCCCGCAGCATTGCGCCCGAGCCGCTTGACGCGGATCTGGTCGATCAACGCGAACGATGGCGTAGATTGGTCTGACCGAGTCTTGGTCTCATCTGGAACGTGCGCACCAACCTTTTGATATCTATGCCAACCGCAACGCCGCGCGGAAACCGCACGGCGCCCGGTTGGTGAGCTCGAGTTCGCCACCCAGCTTTTCGGCGCAAAGCTTCGCGATGGACAGGCCGAGACCGCTACCGACAGATGAGCGGTTGGCGCCGCGAAAAAACCGGTCGGTGGCGCGCTCGATCTCGCCGGGCGGCATTCCGGCCCCCTCGTCCTCGACCACAATGGCATTCTCGGGCGACCATCGCAGAACGACGGCGCCGCCTTTCGGCGAATGGTTGACGGCGTTCTCAACGAGATTGCGCACCGCCAGGGCCAGCAAGATCTCCTTCGAGACAATCTCGACGCCGTCGAGCGACGCGTCGAAAACCAGCCGCCCGCCCGTTGCCTCAATGCGCCCGGCCTGGTCGGCGACCGTCTCGCGCAGGAAGCGGGACAACCGGATCGTCCCGGAGCGGGCACTAGCGGCAGCCGCCTCCGCCTCCGCCGTCTCGAGTAATTGCCGAACCAGACGCGAGGTCCGATCCACCGCCGTGACGATCTGCTTGAGCGCGGCGGTCCGCACCGCCTCCTGATCGGTCTTCAGCGAGATTTCGGCTTGCGTTTTCAGTCCCGCGAGCGGCGTGCGCAACTCATGAGCGGCGTAGGTCAGGAAATGCCGCTCGCGCTCCCGTGCCTCCTGGACACGTCCAAAGAGACCGTTCAGCGCGGCGACAACCGGTCGGATCTCCGTGGCCGCGTGGTCGGCGGCAATCGGATGCAGGTTCTCCGCCTCGCGTTGCGCCAGCCCCGCGGCCAGTTGGTCGAGGGGGCGCATGCCGCGGCCCACCCCGAACCAGATCAACGCCGCAAGGGTGGGTACGATCGGCACCATCGGCAGGAGCAGACCCTTGACCACGTCGCGGACCAGCCGTGCCCTGATATCGAGATTGTCACCGACCAGCACCTGAACGCCAAGCTTGGTGTTGGTGACCGCGTAGACACGCCAGGCCCGCCCATCGATGACCCGCTCGGCAAACCCGTCGGCGTGATCCGACAGGCGCTGGTTCGGTGCGCCGTCGGAACGCCCGATCAGCGAACCGGTCAGCGACCAGATCTGACAGGTCAATTGCCGCTCGTAAGGACTGCGCGGATCGACGGCGATGGCGGGAGGCTCGAGGGTAGCCGTCGCAACGTCGATCTCCTGGCTGTCGATCAGCGACGATACCATCCGCGCGGCCTCCATGAGCCGGGCATCCAGAACCCGCTCCACTTCGGCCCGCGTGTTGAGATAGATCCACGCCGTCGCCGACAGCCAGACGAGCCCCGTCATCACGACCAGGATGATGAACAGCCTGCCCTTGAGAGATCGCATCATCGGCCGGCCTCCCGCAGCCGGTAGCCGACACCGCGAACCGTCTCGACGACGCTTCTGCCGAACTTGGCCCTCAGATTATGGATATGGACCTCGACCGCATTGCTTTCGACGCCTTCCTGAAAACCGTAGAGCTTCTCTTCCAGCTGGGCCTTGGACAGGATCGTGCCGGGCCGTTCCATGAGCGCATGCAGAAGCTTGAACTCGCGGCGCGAAAGACGCACGTCCTCGCCGCCGCGCGTGGCGAGCATCTTGGCCGGATCGAGGCGCACGCCGTCCCATTCCAGATGGGCCGTCGGACGATTGCTCGCGCGTCGAACCAGCGCACGCAACCGCGCTGCAACCTCGTCGAGATCGAACGGCTTGCCGAGATGATCGTCGGCCCCGCCATCGAGCCCCTCGACACGATCGGCAACGGTATCGAGCGCCGTCAGCAAGAGAACGGGCGTCGCGTCGCCGCGCCCGCGTATCGTCGCCAGCAATTCGTGGCCGGACCCGTCAGGCAGCATGATGTCGAGGACGACCGCATCGAAGCCACCCGACCGCAACGCTGCGTCCGCATCGCCGCGACATGTCGCCAGATCGGCGGTGAAGCCGTTCATCTGGAGGCCGACCGTCAGGCCGTTGCCGAGGATCTCGTCGTCCTCGACGATCAGAATGCGCATGCGTCGTCCTTCTCGATCTGAACGGGGCGTCGTTTTCCCTGCTCGCCTGCCCAGCTTAAGGCTGCCTTAAGCTGGGCAGGCGATCTCACCCCCGCAACGACGCAATGAGGGGTCGCCCATGAGATCGATGACGATCTTCTTTTCGCTTTGGCTTTTTCTGCCTCTGGCATCGGCTCTTGCCCAGACGGCGCCGCTGCCGGTGGACACGGCGTTCGCGTTCTCCGCGAACAAGACCCCGGCCGGAGGGCTCGAGCTGCGATGGGAGATCGCCGACGGCTATTATCTCTATCGTGATCGCATCGCGGCGCAAACGACCGATGGCCGCAATGTCCCGATGACGACCCCGGCCGGAGAGCCGAAGGACGATCCCTATTTCGGTCGGATGGAGGTGTACCATCGCTCGGCCGAGGCCTCCGCCGAGCCGGCCGCCATCGCCGATCTCGGTGATGCACCGGCCGTAACCGTCAGCTACCAGGGCTGCCAGGACGACGGCATCTGCTACCGGCCGCAGACGAAGACGTTCGATCTCGCGGCGCTGTCGGCGCAACCGACGACACCCGGCAAGGCCGAGGACGCGCTGAACCGCCTCGTCCGGGGCGAAAGCGTCTGGAAACGTCCGTCGGTGTCCGCGGCGGGCGACGAAACGAGCGTTGCCACCGCCAACGCCCCGGCCTCCTCCGCCCCGCAGGCCGGGACGCCGGTGGCCACGACGATCAGCAACCTTCCGCAACCTTCGGCGGGCACGCCCGGCATCGCGATCGACCGATCGAACCGCGGTTTCGTCGCCGATCTGCTCGCCGATGGCGGCGCGGCATGGGTGGTTGCGATGTTCTTCGTCCTCGGTCTCGGACTGGCGTTCACGCCTTGCGTCTTGCCCATGTATCCGATCCTGGCGGGTCAACTCAGCCGTGGCGGCGAGCGGCTGTCGGCCGGTCGCGGCTTCGTGGTCTCCGCGACCTATGTCGGAGCGATGGCCGCAGCGTTCGGGCTTCTCGGCGTCGCTGCGGCATGGTCCGGCCAGAATCTACAGATCGCGCTGCAATCAAAGGCCGCGATCCTGTTCGTCTCGGCGCTCTTCGTCGTTCTGGCACTGTCGATGTTCGGCCTGTTCGAGCTGCGGCTTCCCGCCGCCTGGACAAACGCGATCGCCCGAAAGGCGCCGGGATCGCGCGGAAGCCTCTCGTCCAGCGCCGCGCTCGGATTCACCTCGGCGCTCATCGTCGGCCCTTGCGTAACGGCCCCCCTCGCCGGCGGTCTTCTTTATATCGCCCAGACGGGCGATGTCGGCCTCGGCGCGGTCGCACTGTCCGCGCTCGGGCTCGGCCAGGGCATTCCCCTGATCGTCTTCGGAACGATCGGGTCCAGGGCGCTGCCGAAAGCCGGCCGCTGGATGGTGCTGGTCACGCGCGCCTTCGGCTTCGCCTTTCTCGGCCTGGCGATCTGGATGATGTCGCGGATCCTGCCGCCGACAGCCACGCTCGGCCTCTGGTCGGCGCTGCTTCTGGGTGCCGGCGTGTTCCTCGGCGCGTTGGACGTCCTCGGCAGCGAAGCCGGCGTTCCGCAGCGTCTGGCCAAGGCCGGCGGCTTCGCCGCGATGCTCTATGGCGCGATTCTGGCCGTCGGCGCCGCCGCCGGGGCGGACGATCCGCTGCGCCCGCTGGCAAGTCTGGCTACGGCCGGACCGGCGGCACCAAGCGAAAAGCCGATCTTCCGCAAAGTGCGGGATTCGGCGGACATGGCAGCGTTGGTTCGCGCGGCCGACCGTCCGTCGCTCATCTACACCACCGCCGAATGGTGCGTGACCTGCAAGGTCATCGAACGGAACGTCTTCGGCGACCCAACCGTCAGAGCCGAGCTTGCCGGATTTCAGTTGCTCGAACTGGACCTTACCGAGGACGATCCCGCCCGGACCGCGCTGATGAAGGAGTTGGACGTCGTCGGTCCGCCCACCATGCTCTTTGTCGACAACCAAGCGCGCGAAGTGCCCGGCTCCCGGCTGATCGGCGATATCACGGCCAGCGGTTTTCTCGCCGCGGCCCGCCTGGCGGAGGGTAGCTGATATGACGGCCATCAGCCTCGGCCCCCTCGTCTTCGCCGGTGACCGGCTGGCCGCGATCCTCGCCATCGTCGCCTTTCTCGGGATCGCGGCGATCGTGGCGGGCCGGATCGACCCGCGCATCGGCAACTGGTCGCTGGCCGTGGTCGTCGTCGGCTTCGTGGCGGCGCGGCTCGGCCATGTCGCCGCGAACTGGGATAGTTTCGCGGAGGCCCCGCTACGGATCTTCGCTGTTCAGGAGGGCGGATTTTCCTGGATTGCCGCCATCGCGGCCGCGGCCCTTTACACCCTCTACGCCTGCCGCGGCGCGAAACTGCGCGCCTGGTCATTTGGAACGTTGGCGGCCGCGTTCGTCATCTGGAACACCGCCTGGCAACTGACCGCCACGACCAGCGCGGTCGCCGCTCCGATGACCGCCTTCGCCACGCTCGATGGCGGCGAAGCGCGCCTGTCCGACTTCGAGGGCAAACCCGTGGTGCTCAATCTCTGGGCCAGCTGGTGTCCGCCCTGCCGTCGGGAAATGCCGATGATGGCGCAAATGGCCAAGGAGCGCGGTGATGCTTTCTTCGTCTTCGCCAATCAGGGCGAAGGCGCGGATACGGTCCGCCGCTATCTCGAACAGACCGGGGTGCAGATCGACAACGTCCTGCTCGACCAGGCCAACAGTTTCGCCCGCCACTACAGCGTCGCCGGCTATCCCGCGACCCTGTTTCTCGACAAGACGGGAACCCTTCAAACGATGCATTTCGGTGAAATCTCGCGGGAAATCCTGGCCTCGACCCTTTCCGACATCGCAAAGAAGGATGACTGACATGTCCGGATGGACCATCGCCATTCGAGGAAGCCTCCTCGGCGCGGCGGCGCTTCTCTCCGCCTGCTCGACGACGAGCAATCCTTCGCGCGTCGCCCTCGGATATGCGGGCAGCTCCAACGACGATCCGCGTATCTCGCGCTACTACGGCGGCGTTGTCGATCAGGGTTGGGCGATTCCGGCGATCCAGCCGGACGTCGTGGAGCAGCGCAATATCCGGCAGGTCGTCGATTTCGACACCAAGGAACCGGCCGGCACCATCGTCGTCGATCCAAACAACCACTTTCTCTACCTGGTGATGGAGAACGGCAAGGCGATGCGCTACGGCGTCGGCGTCGGCAAGGCGGGCTACGCCTTTTCGGGCACGGCCACCATCGCCCGGAAGGCGAGCTGGCCGGGATGGACGCCGACGGCCAACATGATCCGGCGCGACCCCGAGCGGTACGGCCCGCATGCGGGCGGTGTTTCAGGTGGCCTTGGAAATCCGCTCGGCGCGCGGGCCATGTACCTTTACCGGAACGGCCAAGACACGCTCTACCGCGTCCACGGGACCAACGAGCCCTGGACGATCGGTCAATCCGTGTCGTCTGGCTGCATCCGGATGGTCAACCAGGATGTCATCGACCTTGAACAGAGGACTCCGGTCGGCACCCGCGTCGTGGTGCTCGACGGAAGCGAGACTCCGGGGTCCGTGTAATCGCCTGTCAGCCCCGGCACGCGCCGCAGCCCCCCAGCGGCGAATTGCGGCGTCGGATGCGGATTCACCGCCGCCGCGTCAAAGCCGATCACCCATGCCAACCAAAAGGTCTTTCGATTTGTCTGCAACTCTTCTGCGCATCAGCGCCATCGCGCTGGCGACATTCACGCTGGCCGCCTGCTCGACATCGTCTCAGCCGACCCAGCAACTGGCCTATGCCGCGCCCAAGCCGCCCGTCGACCCGCGCGTCAACCGGATGTATGGCGCGGTGACCGACGACGGCTGGCAGATTCCGGCTGTCGATCCGAAAAACATGGACCCCCGCAACATTCGCCAGGTGGTCGACTACGAAACGACGGAGCCGGCGGGAACGATCGTCGTCGATCCCCGCGCCCGCTTCCTCTATCTCGTCATGGAGAATGGCAAGGCGATGCGCTACGGCGTCGGCGTCGGCAAGGCGGGCCTGGAGTTCACCGGCAGCGGCATCATCAAGCGCAAGGCGGCATGGCCGCACTGGACGCCGACCCAGGACATGATCAAGCGCGAGCCCGACAAATATGGCGGCGCCCTGCGCGACGGCATGGACGGCGGCATCGACAACCCCCTCGGAGCCCGGGCCCTGTATCTCTACAAGGACGGCAAGGACACGCTCTACCGCATCCACGGTACCAATCAGGAATGGTCGATCGGCAAGGCCGTCTCCTCCGGCTGCATCCGGATGCTAAACCAGGACGTTATCGATCTCAACAGCCGTGTCCCGAAGGATACGCGGATCGTCGTGATCTGATTGCCCAACCAAAAAGGAACTCCCGCCATGACCATTCCATCCATCTCCCGCCGCAAGCTGATCGTCGCCTCCGCTGTCCTCGCCGGTACGCCATTTTTATCCCGGACGGCCTTTGCCGAGGTCGATCCGATGTCGAAGGAGGCCGTGCTGTTCGATCCGCAGGTTCCCGTCCTCGGCAATCCGAAAGGCGACGTGACCATCGTGGAATATTTCGATTACCAGTGCCCCTACTGCAAAAAGGCCCATCCGGACGACATGCGGGTGGTGCAGGAAGACGGCAACGTCCGCTTCGTCATGAAGGACTGGCCGATCTTCGGCCCCCCCTCGCTCTATGCGGCGCGCCTGACGCTCGCCGCCGGCTCGGGCCACGCCAAGGCAATGGCCGCCTTGATGGCGACCAAGGGCAAGCTGACGCCCGACATGATCGAGGCGATCCTGACCAAGGCGGGCTTTTCGGTGCCCAAGCTCAATGCGGCCTATGATCGGGACAAGGACCGGATCAATTCCATGCTGCAGCGAAACAGCACGCAGGCCGAGACCTTCGGCTTTCCAGGAACGCCGGCATACGTCATCGGAACCGCCATCTATCCCGGTGTGGTCGCGCCGAACGACATGAAGGCGGCCATCGCCGCAGCCCGCAAGGGCTGAGCGGCGCAGCCAAGCCTCTGGTTCGGATCACCCCGTTGAAACGATCCGCCAAGCAATCGAAGTGGCCGGGCCGTCCCGGCCTTTTCTCGCATCCGAGCCATCCTTGGCGTCATCAAACGTCCGGTAAAGGACCGTCGGTACCCCAGAAGGGATGGCTCGGATTCCAATTTCTCTACAGCCGCCGAGGGTAACTTTCGCGACCTGCAACCGGCAATTATCCGTCGGGAAACCCGCCCGGACGTTCCCAATCCGAGAATGCATATTGTGCTGGCAGGCAAAGCGTGATCCCATTTCAAACCAGTTCCGAAATGGGGGGAATTCAATGAGCACGACCAATCTGCCACGCGCTGCCGCCGCCGCGCTTGGAAGCCTGATACTTCTTGCGTCCGCCGGGGCGCAGGCGCGAGACCTGACCGTGGTCTCCTGGGGCGGCAGCTACCAGGACGCCCAGAAGAAAATCTATTTCGAGCCATTCTCGCAGAAGATCGGCAAGCCGGTTCTCGACGAGAGCTGGGATGGCGGCATCGGCGTGATCGCGGCGAAGACGCAGGCGGGCGTACCCAATTGGGACGTTGTTCAGGTCGAGTCCGAGGAGCTCGAACTCGGCTGTTTCGACGGCATGTACGAGCCGATCGACTGGGACGCGCTCGGTGGGCGCGACAAATTCATCGACGCGGCGGTCAGCGACTGCGGCGTCGGGGCGATCGTCTGGTCGACGGCGATCAGCTACGACGCCAGCAAGCTGACGACAGCGCCGACCTCCTGGGCAGATTTCTGGGACGTGGAGAAAATTCCCGGCAAACGTGGCCTGCGACGCGGACCCAAATACTCGCTCGAATTCGCATTGATGGCCGACGGTGTCGCGCCGGCGGAGGTCTATTCAGTTCTCGCCACGCCGGAGGGCGTCGACAGGGCCTTCGCCAAGCTCGACGCGTTGAAGCCGAACATCGTCTGGTGGGAGTCGGGCGCCCAGCCGTTGCAGTTGCTCGCCTCGGGCGAGGTGGCGATGACGACCGCCTATAACGGGCGCATTTCGGGCATCAACAAGGACGAGGGCACGAACTTTGAGGTCGTGTGGAACGGCAGCATCTATGCGGTCGACAGCTGGGTCATCCTCAAGGACAGCCCCAACGCCGAAGAGGCGATGGATTTCATCGCCTTCGCCAGCGCGCCGGAGAACCAGTCGAAGCTGCCCGAATACATCGCCTATGGCTTGCCGAACAAAGAGGCGGCGGCGCAAGTGCCGGCCGATTTGCAGGCCGATCTTCCGACGACAGCGCAGAATATCGAGAATGCCGTCCCCCTCGATGCCGGCTTCTGGACCGACAATGTCGAGACACTGACCAAGCGCTTCGACGCCTGGCTCGCACAGTAAGCTGTGGGATCAAGTGGCTCCGATCCGGCGAGATCCGCCGGGTCGGAGCGTTGCGGGTATGCGGGCTCGAAGGTATGCAATGGACGCGTTTATCAGGTTCGAGAACATCTCGAAGGCGTTTGGCGCGCAGACCGTGGTCGACAATCTCGATCTGACGATCCGGCGGGGCGAATTTCTCAGCCTGCTCGGGCCCTCGGGGTCGGGCAAGACGACGATCCTGATGATGCTTGCCGGCTTCGTCGCGCCGACGCAGGGCCGGATTCGGCTCGACGGACGCGAGATTCAGGGCGTCCCCGCGCACAAGCGCGATCTCGGCGTCGTCTTCCAGAGTTATGCGCTCTTTCCGCATATGACGGTTTCCGAGAACGTCGCCTTTCCCTTGCGCATGCGCGGAGTGCGCAAGGCCGAGATCAGCGAGCGCGTCACGCGTTCGCTCGACATGGTCCAACTCGGCAAACTCGGCGCCCGGCGGCCCGCGCAACTGTCGGGAGGCCAGCAGCAGCGCGTGGCGCTCGCCCGCGCCATGGTCTACGAGCCGAAGGTGGTGCTGATGGACGAACCGCTCGGTGCGCTCGACAAGCAGTTGCGCGAGCAAATGCAGCTCGAACTGCGGGACCTGCACCGCTCGCTTGGGCTGACCATCGTCTTCGTGACGCACGATCAGTCCGAGGCGCTGACGATGTCCGACCGCATCGCGGTCTTCGAGTCGGGCCGCATCGAGCAGATCGGCCCGCCGGAGGAGATATACGACCGTCCGCGGACCCGTTTCGTCGCCGAGTTCATCGGCGAGACCAATGTGCTGGAAGGGACGGTGGTGTCGCTGGAGAAGGGCGTCGCGCGGCTGGCCGCCGGGGGTGGACGAACGCTCCTCGCGCGGACCGACCGCGATCTCGCCGCAGGGCAACGGCTGCTCGTCTGTGTCCGGCCGGAACGAATCGCCGTTTCGGACGACCCCGGCGCCGCCAACGCCATTCCGGTCGAAGTCGCCGACAGCGTGTACCAGGGCGACCACATCCGGTTGCGGCTCGAGGGCGATGGCGTGTCGCTGGTCGGGCGCCGGGACCGCAGCCGCGCCGACGTCCCGACCGGCACACGCGGCTATGCCTCCTTCGCTCCGGGCGATTGCGCGCTGGTCGACGCATGAACGCGGCGGGGTTGAGATCGGCTGCCCTTGTCCTGCCGCTCGTGCTGTTTCTCGGCGTGTTCTTCTTCTGGCCGCTGGCCACGATGCTGGCGACTGCCGTGAGCGACGATGCCGTCGGCAAGGCGTTTCCGACGACGGCGGCGGCGCTCTCGTCCTGGGACGGCGCGGTGCCGCCCGACGCGGCGATCCAGACGGCGGTGGCGACCGACCTGCGCGTGATCGAGGATCGCAGCGTCCTCGGCGACGCCGTGCGCCGCCTCAACAGTGCGGTGCCAGGGTTTCGTTCGCTGATCACCAAGACCTATCGTACCGTTCGCCAGAACGCCGACGCGCCGTTGGACCTCACCGCGATCGACGCCCAATGGGGCGATCCTGCGGTATGGCGCGGCTTCGCCAGAGCCGTGCCGCCCTATACGGATCGCAATCTCCTTGCCGCCGTCGATCTTCAACGCGGCCCCGACGGCGACATCCGCCAGGTCGGCGAGGCCGCTTCGGCCAACCGCGTCATCATGGTGCGAACCTTCGTCATCGCGGCAAGCGTCACGGCGCTGTGCGCCGCCATCGGACTGCCTTACGCCATGCTGATCGCCGGTGCCGGCGGTTGGGTGCGAACCCTCCTCCTCCTCGCGGTGCTGCTGCCGCTCTGGACCTCGCTGCTGGTGCGCACCGCGGCGTGGGTGGTGCTCCTGCAGAACAACGGGCTGGTGAATGGTTTCCTCCAGACCATCGGTCTGATCGACCATCCGCTGCCGCTGATCTTCAATCGCGCGGGCGTCGTGATCGCCATGACCCATGTGCTCTTGCCGTTCATGGTCCTGCCGATCTACAGCGTGCTGCTGACAATCCCGTCGAACCTGATGCCGGCGGCGGCCACGCTCGGCGCGAACCCGCTCCGGGCGTTCCGGCACGTTCTCTTTCCCCTCGTGCTTCCGGGTCTGATGTCCGGTTCGCTGCTCGTCTTCATGGTGGCGCTTGGTTATTACATCACGCCGGCGCTGGTCGGCGGAGCAGAGGACCAGATGATCTCGTCGGTCATCGCGTTCTACGCGACCGGCACCGCCAACTGGGGGATGGCCGCGGCACTCGGCATCATCCTGCTTGCGGCGACCCTCGTTCTCTACGCCGTCTATGGCCGCTTTTCCCGCACACCGCCGGGGTTCGGCGTATGACCGGGCGGATCCTGCGCACGATCTACGGCGCCGCGGTGGTGTTCTTCCTGATCGCGCCGATCCTGGCGATCCTGCCGCTCGCCTTCACCGACAGCATCTTCCTTTCCTATCCGATCAACGGCTTTTCGGACCGGTGGTTCAGGGAACTCGTCGCCAACGAGACCTGGAGCCGGTCGATCGTCAACAGCCTGATCATCGCGACCAGCGCCACCGTCCTGTCGACCAGCATCGGCACCCTCGCCGCGCTTGGCCTGCGCGGCGATCGGATTCCGCTGGCCGGGCTTTTGCGCACCGGCTTCATCTTTCCGATGGTGGTGCCACCGGTGGTTCTCGGCGTCGGGATGCAGATCCTGTTTGTCAAAGTCGGGCTGGCCAGCAGCTATCTCGGCGTCATTGTCGCCCATTCCGTCCTGTGCGTGCCCTTCGTCGTGGTCACCGTTTCGGCCTCGCTCGCCGGCATCGACCCGGCGATCGAGCGCGCCGCATCGAGCCTCGGCGCCTCGCGGACGCGAACGTTTCGCGAGATCACCTTGCCGCTCGCCCTCCCCGGCGTCGTTTCGGGCGCGGTTTTCGCCTTCGCCACGTCTCTCGACGAGGTGATCCTGACCCTGTTCGTCGCCGGGCCCAACCAGCGCACGCTGGCTCGCCAGATGTTTTCGACGATCCGCGAGAATATCAGCCCCGCCGTCGCCGCGGCCGCTCTGCTGCTCATTGTCGGAACGCTCGTCCTCGCCGTCTTGGGCGCGGTCCTTCGACACAGGCAGGCGCGACCGGCCGATACCGCGTAGTCCAGCCACGGCATCCCCGGTGTGGCCCACTTCCTCTCGAAACAGGTGGCGCCAACCATGACGCGCAACCCCGCTGGCATTCTCGACCCACAGACGAGGAGGGACGCCCGAGTTCGCTATGCCGGGCTGAGGAGAATCGCGAGCCCTTGGACGAGATAGACCGCGCCGATCCCCAGCACGATGGTCTTGGTCCAGGTTCTATACTGGCGGTCGGTGATCCGATCGAGGACGGTGCGGGCCAGCGAGGTGCCGACGACCGCCAAGCCCGCGCCCATCAGCAACAGCCAGCCGGAGACCGCATCGCCCCCCGCCGTCACGATGACGCCGAAATAGACCAGCTTCATGCCGTGGGCCATGACCTGGCAAGCCGACTTGCTGGCCACGATGATGCGGCGATCCACCGGCATGCGGACGAGAAACGCGTCGAGGAGCGGGCCTGATACGCCTGAGACGAATTGCAGGCCGGTGCCGACGAAGCCGGCAAATTCGGCGGCGCCGCGCCGCCGGGCATGGGGCGCGTAGCGCTCGGGCAGCGCGAAAGCCATGAACGGCACCAACCCGAGGCTGATCAGCACGGTGGCGCGATCCGGCACGAGCAAGAGAAACGAGAACAACGCCAGCGCCGCCGCCGATCCGGCGGCGAACCGCGCCACGACCCGAAAATCGATATAGCGCCACCACAGCACCGCCCGCCAACCATTGGCCGCCAGCTGCGTGACGCCGTGCAGGATCATCGCCGCCGGAACGGGCAACAGGAACAGCAAGCCGCCCATCAGCACCATGCCGCCGGCGATGCCGAACACGCCGCTCAGGAACGACGTGCCGAGAACCAGCACGGCGAGCCCGGCCAGGGCGAGCGGTCCGCTCAGCATCAGCTCCGCCCTCGAACCTACTGGAAGCTGTTTTCGAGCGTGCCAAGCCCCGTAATGTTCATGCGCACGACATCGCCCGGCTTGAGAAACCGCGGCGGCTTGAAGCCGATCCCGACGCCGACCGGCGTGCCGGTGGCGATGATGTCGCCGGGCACCAGGGTCAGGCCGGCCGAAATCGTCTCGACGAGGCTGGGGATGTCGAAGATCAGGTCGCTGGTATTCGCCTTTTGCCGGACCTCGCCGTTCACCCGGGTCTCCAGATCGAGGTTCTCCGGGTCGACCTCGTCGGCGGTGGCGATCCACGGCCCCATCGGGCAGAAGGTGTCGAGCGCCTTGCCGAGGAACCACTGCTTGTGCTGTTTCTGGCGGTCGCGCGCCGTCACATCGTTGACGATCATGTAACCCCAGATGTGCTCGTAAGCCTTAGCCTTGGGGATGTTGCGGCCGCCCTTGCCGATCACCAGGGCGAGTTCGATCTCGTAATCGACCGACTGCGTGACGTCACCATGCAGTTGCACGACGTCGCCGGTTCCCACCACGCACGAGGCGGGCTTGGTGAAGACGGCCGGAAATTCGTCGACCTCCGCCCCCGCCACCGCGCCGGCCTCAAAGCCGCTCTGGGCAAATTCCTTGGCGTGGGCATGATAATTCTTGCCGACGCAGAAGATGTTGCGGCGCGGCGCCGGGATCGGCGCTTCGATCGTCAGGCTGTCGAACGGCATCGCTTCGCCGACGGTGCGGATCTCGCCGCGCAGACGATCGTAATGTTCGATCAGTTCGACCATGTCGGAGACGGCTGGCTCGATCGCCCGCACCATCTGATCCTCAACGACGCCGATCCGGGATTCGCCGTTTTTCGCATACCGTATGAACTTCATCCTGCCGGGCTTCCTCTCCAGTCCAGTGTCTGCTTTTTCGCGGGCAATTCAGCCGTGATAGTCCGATGCCGGCCGGGTGAAGAAGCCATGCAGGATCTGGTAGGCCATCAGGAAGTTCTTCTGGGTGAAGGACGCATGCGAGATGCCCTTCATCACCGCGAACTCCTTGTCGGCGTTCGGCAGCCGCTTGAAGAAGGCGAGCAGGTCGTCGATGCCGGCGATGCCGTCGAACTCGCCGCGCATGACGATCGTCGCCGCCTCGAGCTTTTCCGGATCGACCAGCGGCAGCCGGGTGCACATGTCGATATAGGTGCCGTTCGGCATCGAATCGTCGAGCGCCAGCACCTGATCGATGAAGGGCTGGGCGAAGCTGTCATGCACGGTGCCGGGGTGGTCGCGAGTGAAGATCGACCACATGAATTCCTGGTTGACCGGACGGCGGACGGTGCCGCGCCAATCGTCGATCTTCTTGCGTCGCTGTTCCAGCGTCGGGCTACCCTCGCCGGTCCAGACCATCGCGTCGAGCGCCAGGCGGCTGACACGGTCGGGATGGCGTTCGGCGAACGTCGCGGCGCGAAGCGCGCCGGAGGAAATGCCATAGGCAAAAAGCGGTCCGCTCTCGCCACGCGCGATGATGAAATCGGAGACCGCCTTGGCATCGTCGGCGCCGTCGGCGATCGTCGCCAAGACGTCCTCGCCCTTGTAGGAGCGGCCGTAGCCACGGCAGTCGAAGCACCAGGTGTTGAAGCCGCGGCTGGCGAACCAGTCCATGACCGAGGCTTCCGGCATGCCGTCGACCTGCAGGTCGAAGGTCGGCTGGCTGGCCATCGACGACCCGTGCACGAACAAAATGGTGCCGCGGACGGGGCCATCGGCCACGCTCGGCTTCTCCCAGATGAAAACTTCCTGGCCGTTCGATGTCGTGCGGTGTGCCTTGCCTTCGGTCTTCGTCGTCCGGCGGATGTCGTCCTGCATGTCGTGTTCCTGATGGTTGGGGATCGTTCAGTCGGCTCAGATGCCGAGGCGCTTCATCTGTGGTTCCGGATAGCGCAGGCCCGCCGCCGCGCCGGGCGGGAAGGCCGCGTCGAGCCCAGCGCGTTCGGCGTCGGTGAGAACAAGGTCCAGCGAAGCGGCATTCTCGTCCACACGTTGCGGTCGTTTGGTGCCGGGGATCGGCACGATGTCGTCGCCGCGCGCCAAGAGCCACGCCAGCGCCACTTGCGCCGGCGTCGCGCCATGGGCGTCGGCTGAGGCCCGCAGCCTCTCAAGCAGCCGCAGATTTTGGGCGAGATTCTCGCCGGTAAAGCGCGGCATGTCGCGGCGGCGGTCTTTCTCCGCCAGATCGGCCTCGCCGCCGATCGCGCCGGTCAAGAACCCCCGCCCGAGCGGCGAATAGGGGACGAAGCCGATTCCCAGTTCGCGGCAGGTCGGCAGGATTTCTGCCTCCACGTCGCGGGTCCACAGGGAATATTCGGTCTGCACGGCGCTGAGCGGATGCACCGCATGGGCGCGGCGGATCGTCGACGCACCGGCCTCCGAAAGCCCGATGAAGCGCACCTTGCCCGCCTCGACCAGCCGCGCCATCGCCCCGACCGTGTCCTCGATCGGCACATTCGGATCGACGCGGTGCAGGTAATAAAGGTCGATCACCTCGGTTCCGAGCCGCATCAGGCTCTTCTCGCAGGCGGCATGCGCGTATTCCGGCGTGCCGTTCACCCCGGTCTTGCCGTCGGGAAGCCGCAGATTGCCGAATTTGGTGGCCAGGACGGCTTCTTTCCGCCGGCCGTCCAGCGCCGCGCCCAGCAGCTCTTCGTTGCGGCCGTTGGCGTACATGTCGGAGGTGTCGATGAAGTCGATGCCGCGATCCAGCGCGTGGTGGATCGTCGCGATCGACTCCTCTCGATCCGCCGGACCGTAGATATCGGTCATCGACATGCAGCCGAGGCCGATGGCCGAGACGGTCAGTCCCTGTTCACCCAGCTTCCGGGTTTTCATGTCGCCTCCGATCCTTCGTTCAAGACCCTCACGCGCCCTCGAATTCCAGAATATGCAGGCCGCGATTGCGGTCGAGCAGATAGATGATGCCGTCATCGCCGACCGCGACGTCGTTCGACTGCGGGCTCGGCTCGTCACCGAGCGGTTCGGGGATGAAGAAGCCGACCTCCTCCGGCAAGGTGGGGTCCTTGGCGTCGATGATGCGCAGGCCGCCGGAAAACCAGGTGGCGTAAATCAGGGTCGTATCGAGCCGCTCGTGGAATTGGTGCGCGCCGAAACGGCCGGGCGCGCCGCTGTAGGGTGAGGCGTGCTCGCCCAGACTGAAGATCGACAGCGGCTTGAGATCGCTCAGGTCGCTCGCGTCGAAGAGCCAGAGGAACCCATGCAGCCGGCCGTGCAAATGGTCATGCTCCTCGTCGATCGCCGCGGCGATGCGCCGGCCGCCGATCGGGTTCTCGAACGGCATGACGGTGTGGGTCGGCTCCGGAATCGCCGGATGGTAGTCATAGGCCCCGATGGTTCTGAGATCAGTGATGTCGGTCGCGTCGATCACCCGGATCCCGGCGTTCCAGACCGCCGCCCACAGCTCGTCGCCGCAACGCATGGCGTGGTGGAGGCGGTTCTTCAGGCCGTGCCAATGTGGCGTCTCGCCGCCGGCTACGTGCTGGCCGGGCAGCGCCCAGCGCGCGACCTCGCGCGGCCGGGCGGGCTCGGCAAGGTCGTAGACGACCAGGATATTGCCGACATAGCCCTCCATCTCGGTCGAGATGTAGGCGTAACGTGCGTCGGCATCGAAACGGTGGACGCCGACGCCATGGGTGCGCTCATAGGCGAGGAGGGACGGCTTGGTCCGGTCGGAGATATCCCAGATCTTGAAGCCGCCCTCGTCGTAGCTCTCGTTCGCGGCCTTGCGCAGCCGCGGCATGTCGCCGGGCGCGACGCCGACCCGCGCCGCCACCTCCGCCTCGCCCGGGTCACGGCCGAGTTCGTCGCGCAGCGCGATTTCCGCAGCGGCGATGCCCTTGGCGCGGCGTTTGAAGTGGCGGTCGTTCTGCTCGACATTGGTGATCATCAGGTCGCCGACGACGCGCAGCTTGTGGGTGTGCGAGGCGTCCGTCTCCAGCCGGATGTCCGCCACGACCTTCGGATTTCTGCGGTCCGAGACGTCGACGATCGAGGTGCCGTAGGGCGGTTTCATGTGCCCGATGAAGACATGATCGCCGTCGACCACGACCTGGCCACCACCGGGAATGTCGAGCATCGCGATCTGACGCACCCGGTGCGAAAGCGGCTGATCCGCGGGGCTCATCGACCGGCTCCCGCCGATGGTCCCGCCGCCCTGGCCCGCCGGTCGCGCCACCGCCCGGTGACGACCGGCAGCAGCAGGCTCAGGAGCAGCAGCACCCAGAGGATGTTGCCGATCGTGGAGGAGAACATCACCATCGGGTCGTTTCCGGAAATCCGCATGGCCAGGATGAAGGAGCGCTCGATCAGCGGGCCGAGGATCACCCCGATCAAAATGGCCGCGACGTGATAGCCGGTCTTGCGCGCCACATAGCCGATGATGCCGAAGGCGAAGGCGATGCCCATATCGAACAGGAATCCACGCGGGACGAAGGCGCCGACCAGCGTGAATGCGACGATCATCGGTGCGAGATACATGGTCGAGACGACGGTGATCCGCGACATGTAGCGAACCATCGGGACGATGGTGAGGAACATGAAGACGTAGGACACCGCCATCGCCGTTATGACGCCATAGGCCAGTTCCGGGGCCTCCACGAAGAGCCGCGGGCCGAACGGAAAGCCGTGGAACTGCAGCACGACCATCATCACCGCCGCCGTGCTGCCGCCCGGCACGCCGATGGCGAGCAGCGGCACCAGCGTCCCGGTGGTCACGCCGTTATTGGCGGCCTCGGGCGCCGCGACGCCGTCGGAAAAGCCGGTGCCGAACCGTTCCGGCGTTTTGGAGAACAGCCGGGCCTGCTGGTAGGCGACGAAGGCCGCGATCGAGGCGCCGGCGCCCGGAAGCACGCCGATCACCAGCCCGAGCAGGCTGGTCCAGGTGATCAACCACCATTTGCGGAAGGCCTGCAGGGTCTCGCTCAGGCTGTTCGCCCAGGTTGTGGCCGGCACGGCGACCGTCCCCTTGGTGTCGACGAGCCATTTCTGCTCGAGCATGACAAGGGCTTCGGAGATGGCGAACAGGCCGATCAAGGCGGGCACCAGCGGCACGCCGTCGAAGAGCTCGAGAAAGCCGAAGGTGCCGCGCGGCGTCGCGTAGATGTGGTCCGCACCCATCGCCCCGAGCATCAATCCGAAAGCGCCGGCGATCAGGCCCTTCAACATGTCCTGGGCAGCGATGGAGGCGATCAGCGCAAGGCCGAACAGCATGATCACGACCATCTCGACGCTGTGGACGTAGTAGCCGACGCGCGACAGCGCCGGCAGCGCGAACAGCGTCACGATCGAACTGATCAGCCCGCCCATCACCGACGCCACGAAACAGACGGCGAGCGCCTTGCTGGCCTGACCATTCTTGGTCATCTGGTAGCCGTCGAGCGTCGTCGCAGCGGCCCCGCCGGTGCCGGGGATGTTGAGCAGGATCGCCGGAATCCCGCCGCCGAGATGCGAGGCGCTGTAGAGCGCCACCATGAACACCAGCGCCACTTCCACATCGAGGGCAAGCGTCAGCGGCAACAGGATGATGATCGTGTTGTGCGCGGCGAAACCGGGGATCGCCCCCATGACGATGCCGATCAGCACGGCGGGAATGATCACCCACCAGAGGCTGAAGGAATGCAGGAACAGGCCCGTGATAAAGGCGGCGTCGAATTCCATCAGAAGATGGCTCCCATGAGCTGCTCGAACGGACCCTTGGGGAATCGGGTATTCAAGAGAACGATGAAGAAGAACCAACCGCCGAGGGCGGCAAGGCCGGCCGTCAGCAAGGCGCGCCCGACCGGGCGCGCGCCGGCGACGTGAAACGAGAGCGCCAGAAAGGCGAAGGTCGTGAGGGTGAAGCCGAGATAGGGAACCGCGAAAATATACGCGACGATCAGCGCGACGAAGATCGCCCGACTGGCGCGCGAAGCCGGCGCCCCGAAGAAGTCGCCGAAACCCATCGAATAACGGCCGCGGCGAAGGCCGATCGCGACTCGCGCCATGTAGATCAGGACGAGCAGCAGCATCAGCCCGGCGAGGATCATGCCGCTCATCTGCGCCTGCCAGGGAAAGCTCCGGACGGACAGCACGTAATAGATGGCGTAGGCGCCCGCGGCGATGGGGATGATGAGATCAGCCCCGACTGGTTTCCTGGTTTCGCGATCCAACATCGGCGAGATCCTGCTTGCGACCGGATGGGATAGGGGGCGGCCGCACGACCGCCCCCATCAGGCAAAAGTCTTCTTGCCCGAGGTGGGATTACTTGCCCGTCAAAAGATCGCGGTAGCGCTCCGCCAGTTCGCGGGTGGCCGCGGCCTCCGCCATCGCCGTTTCCTGGTCACCCGGCGTGATGAACTCGGGCGGGACGCCGGCCGCCTTCACCGCCTCGACATAGGCAGGATCCGCCATGGTCTGGTCGATGGTGGACTTCAGCAACTCGACCCGCTCGGGATATTGCTCGAGCGCCGCGGCGTGGACCGCCCAGGCGCGCGAACTGAACAGTTCCGGCAACTCGGTTCCAAGCGCCCCGTTCACGGTCGGGGCGTTTCCGGACGCCTCGGGAACGGTGTTCTTATTGGCGAAGATGCCGAGAATGCGGGCCTGATCGCCGAGCGCGATCGGGTTGGCCAGCGGCAAGGCCGAGGCGTCGACCTCGCCGGTGATCGCCGCCATCGCCGTCGGATTGCCGCCGCCGAACGGGATCAGGTTGAACTGGGCGCCGGTCGCCTCGCCGAGCGCCAGCATGCCGATCGAGGCCGGATGGGGCAGACGGCTGACCGAAATGCTCACTGGCCGCTTCTTGCCTTCCTCGACAAGCTGCTCGAGCGATTCAAACGGCGAATCCGCGCCTACCCAGACCGCCATTGGTTCGGTGCTGGTACGCCGGATGTAGACCAGATCCTTGCCGATATCGATGCCGACATTCTGCAGCGTCAGCATGATGACCTCGGGACCGAGGTTCGAGAACAGCAAATTGTAGGCGTTCGGCTCTTTCTGCATGAAGAATTCATAGCCGACCTGCCCCGCGGCGCCGGGGTAGTAGCCGAATTCGAAGTTGGTTTTCAGATATGTGTTCCAGACCTGGACGAAAGCGCGGGAATCGCGATCAGCGCCGCCACCTTCTCCGGTCGGGATGGTGATTTCCATGTTGCCGGCGGGATAATCCTGGGCGAAGGCCGAGCGGCCGAGACCGAGCGACAGCGCCGCGGCACCGGCCGCCGTGCCGGCAAGAAACTTGCGGCGAGACGGATGTGTGGTGAATTTCATCGTGTAACCTCCCTGATAAACGCGGTAAGCCGCATCGTTCTCGTTTCTATCCGAGGCCTTATTGGTTGACCTTTACGGCATTCTGGTATATTCTTGGTTTGGTATTGTCAACCAATGAAAGACGCAATGCAAGGTTTCGATTCCAAGCGAGGCTCCGCCGATCTGGCGCTGGACGAACTCCGGCGGCTTTTGCGCGACGACGGCCTGGCTCCCGGCGTCAGGCTGCCGACGGAGCGCGCGCTCGCCGATCGGCTGGGGATCAATCGGGCGACCTTGCGCAAGGCCTTGGCGCGCCTTGAGATGGAGGGAGCGATCGTCCGACATGTCGGACGCGGCACCTTCGTCAGCGCGCCGCCCGAGGCTTCGAAGGCACCCGCCGAAAACGCCTCGCCGATCGAGCTCATGGAGGCCCGTCTGGTCCTGGAGCCCGCCATCGCGCGCGAAGCGGCCTTGCGGGCGCGCAAGGAGGATCTGGAACGGCTGGAGCTGTGCCTCGTTCGCTCTGAATCCGCCGACGGATTCGAGGCCTTCGAGGAATGGGACATCGCCTTTCACCGGGCCTTGGCCGACGCGACCCAGAACGCGGTCTTCACGATGGTGATGGAGATGATGCGGACCATGCGCAGCACGGCGGAATGGGACAGGCTGAAGCGGGCGTCGTTCAACCCGGACCTGCGGGACCGCTATCGCATCGAGCACCGGGCCATTCTTCGCGCCCTTGAGGCGCGCGATCAGGCCGCCGCGGCCATGGCGACGGTCCAGCATATGCAGACCGTCCACGCCGCGATTTCCGGCAAGCAATGGCCCCCCATCGACCACCCCGCGATGCCGCGACGCCGCATACGGGAAGACATGGCGGACCGCGTCTAGCGCGGCTGGCGAATAGGCCCTGAGGCGATCAGGTCCCGGCGTTGGAGCGAAGAAATCCATCCATCCGCGCCAGCGCCTTGCGGATGTTCTCCTCGGAATTGGCGTAGGACAGCCGGACATAGCCTTCGCCGAGAATACCGAAATCGGGGCCGCCGATCAGCGCGACTCCGGTCTCCTCGAGCAACGCGGACGCCAGCTTCTTAGCCTTCCAGCCGGTCCCGGAGATGTTCGGGAAGGCATAGAACGCGCCCTTCGGCGTCGCGCAGGTCACGCCCGGCAGGGCGTTCAGCCCGTCGACGACGACACGGCGGCGGCGGTCGAAGGCAGCCATCATCGCCGCGACATCGTCCTGCGGCCCGTCGATCGCCGCAATTCCGGCGAACTGGCTCGGCGCGTTGACGCAGGACCAGCAATTGACCGCCAGCTTGCGGATCTTGTCGTAGAGCTGGTCGGGCCAGATCGACCACCCCATGCGCCAGCCGGTCATCGCCCAGGTCTTCGACCAGCCGTTCAGCACGATCAGCCGGTCGCGGAGTTCCGGGAACGTCAAAAGCGAGCAATGTTCCTCGCCGTCATAGGTCATGACGTCGTAGATCTCGTCCGACAGGATCGCCACGTCCGGATGATCGGCGAGGCCCTTGACCAGCTTCTCGATCTCGGTGCGCGGGGTGACGCCGCCGGTCGGATTGGCCGGGGAATTCAGGATCAGGAGCCGCGTCCGGTCAGTGATCAGCGACAGGGTTTCGTCGGCGGAGAAGGCAAAGCCATTCTCCTCGCGCACCGGCACCGGCACCGGCGTCGCGCCGGTGTATTCGATCATCGAGCGATAGATCGGAAATCCCGGATCGGGGTAGAGGATCTCGGCGCCCGGCTCGCCGAACATGACGATCGCCGCATACATGGTCGGCTTGCCGCCCGGCAGGATCACGATGCTCTCCGGCGACACCTCGACGCCGGTCGTCGTCAGCGTTCGCCGCGCCACCGCCTCGCGTGTCGCCAGCAGCCCGGTTGCCGGCGTATAGCCGTGGTGGCCGTCGCGCAGCGCCTTGATTGCCGCTTCGACGATATGGTCCGGGGTGCGAAAATCCGGCTGGCCGATGCCGAGATTGATGATGTCCTTGCCCGTGGCGCTGAGCGCGGTGGCGCGCGCGAGCACGGCGAAGGCGTTCTCTTCGCCAATGCGATCGAAGCCTGAAATCGTGTGAAGCATCATCGTCTCTCGGAAAGCGTGGGCACAAGACCGCGGCTCTCGACACGCATCCACGCGCCGGGATTTCGCGGCCACTGCCTAAGCCATGCCGGCCTCGAAGTCGAGTTGCGTCGCTTGAGCGCGGCGGGGCCCGGCGCCCCCGCATCGTCTCACAGACAGGCGCGGATCAGGTCGCGGGTGTTCTCGGCCGTCATCGTGACCGGATTGCCGCCGGTGCTGGGATCGCGCAACGCCATCTCGGTTAGACGATCGATGTCGGGATCGACGACGCCCAACGCCGTCAAGTTGGCGGGGATGCCAAGCTCACCGGTGAGTTCGCCGACGAAGGCGTCGAACCCCTCGAAGCCGCCGGCGATGCCGAGATAGGCCGCCGCCCGTTCGATCCGCGCTTCGATCGCCTCGCGGTTGAAGACCAGCACCGGCCGCATGACGACGGCGTTGGTGGTGCCGTGATGGGTGTGATGGAGGGCGCCGATCGGATGCGAGATCGCATGGATGGCGCCGAGCCCCTTCTGGAAGGCGGTCGCGCCCATCGCGGCAGCGGCCATCACCTGGGCGCGGGCCTCGATGTCCGAGCCGTCGCGAAAGGCGCGCGGCAGATACGCCTTGACCAGCCGCAGGCCCTCCAGGGCGATGCCCTGGCTCATCGGATGGAAATGCGGCGAGCAATAGGCCTCCAGGCAATGGGCGAAGGCATCCATGCCGGTACCGGCGGTTATCGCCGGCGGCATGCCGATGGTGAGCTCGGGATCGCAGATGACGACCTGGGGCATCAGCTTCGGATGGAAGATGATCTTCTTGGTTTCAGTCGCCGCGTCAGTCAGGACTCCCGCGCGGCCGACCTCCGAGCCGGTTCCCGCCGTCGTCGGAACCGCGACGATCGGGGCGATCGCGTCGGCATTCGCCCGCGTCCACCAGTCGCCGATGTCCTCCAGGTCCCAGACCGGGATCGACTGCCCGGCCATCAGCGCGACGAGCTTGCCGAGATCGAGACCCGAGCCGCCGCCGAAGGCGATCACCCCGTCATGGCCGCCGTCGCGATAGGCCTTCACCCCGGCGTCGAGATTTGCGCCGTTCGGGTTCGGATCGACATCGGCGAACATCGCCCGTCCCAGCCCCGCCTCCTGCATCAGGTCGAGCGCGCGGGCGGTGACCGGCAGCTTGGCCAGGCCCCTGTCGGTGATCAGCAGCGGGCGCGCGATGCCGGCGGCCGCGCAGGCGTCGGCGAGTTCCGCGATGCGTCCGGCGCCGAAACGGATGGCGGTGGGATACGACCAATTGCCCCAGAGCTTCATGGGTCAGGCTTTCTTCAGATGATAGGATTTCGGGCGGGTCACGCTGCGATAGCCGAGCGTCGACAGCGCCGCGCCACGGCCGGTGTCCTTGCAGCCGGTCCAGCAGAGCGCCGGGTCGAGATAGTCGCAGCGGTTCATGTAGATCGTCCCGGTCTCGATCTGACGGCCGATCCGCTCCGCCGCGTCGGCGTCCCGCGTCCACAGCGAGGTGGTCAGTCCGAAGGGCGAATCGTTCATCAGCGCGATCGCCTCTTCATCAGATGACACCCGCATGATGCCGACGACGGGGCCGAAGCTTTCGTCGCGCATGACGCGCATGGAATGATCGACGTCGATCAGGATCTGCGGGGCGAGATAGGCGGTGTCGCCGGTATCGGCCGGAAACAGCGCCGGATCGATCAGCGCCCTGGCGCCGGCGTCGATCGCTTCCTTGACCTGGGCCCGGACCTCGCGTGCGAAGCGGATGTTGGCCATCGGCCCGAGCGTCGTTTCCGGGTCGAGCGGATCGCCGAGACGATAGGCTTCGACGATCTTGACCGCCTTCTCGACGAAGGCGTCGAAGAGCGCGTCCGCGACGTAGATCCGCTCGATCCCGCAGCAGCATTGGCCGGAGTTGAACATCGCGCCGTCGATCAGCGTCTCCACCGCCGCGTCGAGATCGGCGTCGGCGCGGACATAACCCGGATCCTTGCCGCCGAGCTCCAGTCCGACGCCGGTGAAGGTGCCCGCCGCGGCGCGCTCGATCGCCCGTCCGCCGCCGACCGACCCGGTGAAATTGACGAAGTCGAAGGCGCGAGCGCGAAGAAGCTCGGCGGTCGTCTCATGGGTGACGTGGATCGCCTGGAACAGCCCGTCCGGCAGGCCGGCGGCGCAGAACGCGGCGGCGAAGCGTTCGCCGGCGAGGATCGTCTGCGTCGAATGCTTCAGCACCACCGCGTTGCCGGCGGCCAGCGCCGGCACGATCGTGTTGACCGCGGTCAGATACGGGTAGTTCCAAGGCGCGACGACCAGTACGAGGCCGAGGGGTTCATAGGCGATGAAGCGGCGAAAGGCGTCGGAATCCTCGATCACCGTCGGCTCCAGCGCGTCCTTCGCCAGCGCGGTCATGTGGAAGGCACGCTCCTTCACGCCGCCGATCTCGCCGCCGTAGCGCACCGGCCGGCCCATCATCCGGGCGAGTTCGGGAACGATCTCGTCGTTCATCGCCTCCAGCGCCGCAATCGCCCGGTCGACGATCGCGACACGCTCGGCAAGCGGTCGAACCGCCCAATCCTTCTGCGCCGCCCGCGCGGCCGCAAGGCGTGGCGCCAGCGCCGCCGCGTCCTCGGTGTCCCGACGGACCAAGACGCTGCCGTCGATCGGAGAGATACAGGTCAATTCGCTCATCACAACCTCTCAGGAGCGCTCGAAGCCGCGCCGGACTTCCCAGTCGGTCACATGGGAATCATATTCGCGCTGCTCCCACCGGGCGGCATGCACATAATGGGCGACGACGTCGTCGCCCAGGGCCTGTCTCAGCATCGCGGATTGGTCGAAAGCCTCGGTGGCGGCGCGAAGGGTGGACGGGACGTGCCGCATCCCCTCCCGCGCGCCGTAGGCATCACCCTCGAAGGCCGGCTCCAGCGCCAGCTTTTCCTCGATCCCGGCGATGCCGGCGGCGATCTGGCCGGCGAAAGCGAGATAGGGATTGAGATCCGAGCCGCCGACCCGGCACTCGACCCTGACGCCCTTGGTACCAGCGCCGCACAGGCGATAGCCGGCGGTGCGGTTGTCGAGGCTCCACACGGCCATGGTCGGCGCGAAGGTGCCGGCGACGAAGCGCTTGTAGGAATTGACGTTCGGCGCGAGCAACAGCGTGACGTCGTCGGCGTATTTCAGCAGCCCGGCCAGATAGTGCCGCATCAGTTCCGACATGCCGTGCTCGGCCTCGGCGTCATAAAAGGCGGGCTCGCCGCCCAAGGTCTGCAGGGACTGGTGGACATGGCTGGACGAGCCGGCGGAGCTGTCGTTCCACTTCGCCATGAAGGTCGCCGCGCGGCCCTTGGCCCAGGCGATCTCCTTGACGCCGTTCTTGACGATGACGTGATTGTCGGCGGCGGTCAGCGCGTGATCGTATTTGACGTTGATCTCTTCCTGGCCCGCCGAGGCCTCGCCCTTCGAGCATTCGACCGGGATGCCGGCGCCGTAGAGCCCTTTGCGCACGGCGCGCATCACCTCCTCTTCCTTGGTCGTCTGGAGGATGTGATAGTCCTCGTTATAGGCGCTGACGAGGGAAAGATCGCGGTAGCCGGCCCGCTCGGCGGCCGCGAAACTGTCCTCGAACAGGAAGAATTCGAGCTCCGAGGCCATCGTCGGCCTCAGCCCGATCGCCTCCAGCCGCGCGATCTGGCACTTCAAGACGGCGCGGGGCGAATGGGCGACCGGCCCATCGGCGTCATGATCCTCCACGTCGCAGAGGACCAGCGCCGTCGCTTCCAGCCAGGGCACGCGGCGCAGCGTCGACAGGTCCGGCCGCATGACGTAGTCGCCATAGCCCGCCGCCCAGCTCGTCGCCTCGTATCCCTCGACCGTGTTCATCTCCATGTCGGTGGCGAGGAGATAGTTGCAGCCATGGGTCTCTTCCCAGGCGCTCTCGACGAAGAACGCAGCGTGGAAACGCTTGCCCATCAGCCGCCCCTGCATGTCCACCTGGACCACCAGGACGGTGTCGATCTCGCCGCTCTGAACGGCCTGTTTCAGTTCGTCGAAGGTCAGTTTGCCGGGCATCGGTGAGACATGTCGCAGTTGGAGTGAGGGCGCCGCGGCGCCGATCGTGGCGCCGCGGCTGGGTGAGGTTCGATCAGCTCAATTCTAGCTGTAGCGGTAAGGCTTGCCGGCTTTCGCCATCACGTCGTTGTACTCGCGGAAGATCTTCACCACACGGGCCGTGCGCTCGCTGGTCGCGGCGATTTCATCCCAGAACTTGAACGCCTCGGCTTCCACCGTCGCCCATTCCTCTTCCGGGATCGTGGTCAGCTTCAGTTTGTCGCCGTTGACCCGCAGCTTGGCCTCGCCGCCCCAATACCATTGCTGGCGGAAGTAGTGGGAGGAATCCATCGCCAGCTTCAACAGCATCTTCAGGTGCTCCGGCAGCTCGTCATACTTCTCCTGGTTGGCGAAGAACGAGCCGCACCAGGCGCCGGAGATATTGTTGGTGAGGAAGTATTCGGTCACGTCGGCCCAGCCGACGGTGTAGTCCTCGGTGATGCCGGACCAGGCGATGCCGTCGAGTTCGCCGGTCTGCAGCGCCACCTCGACGTCCTCCCAGGGCAGCGTCACCGGCACGATGCCGAAGCGGGTGAGGAAGCGGCCGGCCGTCGGGAAGGTGAAGATCCGCTTGCCCTTCAGATCCGCGAGGCTGTTGATCGGTTCCTTGGTGGCGAAGTTGCAGGGATCCCAGGAGCCGGCAGAGAGCCATTTGACGCCCTCGACCTCGCCATAGGCCTCTTCCCATATCTCTTTCAGCCCGTACTGCTCGAACAACACCGGCACGTCGAGGCTGTAGCGGGTGCCGAACGGGAAATAGCCGCCGAACACCGAGATATCGACCGGCGCGTCGATCGAATCATCGTCCGACTGGACCATGTCGATGGTGCCGCGCTGCATGGCACGGAACAGTTCGCCCGTCGGCACAAGCTGATCGGCGAAGAACAGCTCGATCTCCATCTGGCCATTGGCCGCCTTGTTGAAGTCGTCGACCATGCCCTTGACGACGAATTCGGCGAGCGCAGGGCCGGCATAGGTCTGCAACCGCCAGCGGATCGGCGCGCTTTGGGCATGAACGGCCGGGGCGGCGAGGGTCGAGGCACCGGCCGCCGCCGTGACAACGCCCGCCTTCTTGAGGAAATCGCGTCTGTTCGTCATGTCGTCGCTTCCTTCTGTTGCGGCCCGGTCAGGCCGGTTGCACGGGCTTTGCCGCCCGCTTGTTTTGCCGACCAGCTTGGTCAGCGGCCATTGGAATAGGCGTATTCCGGCAGCCACAGCGCGATCTGCGGAAAGGCGGTGACGATGCCGAGGCCGACGATCATGATGCCGACGAACGGCCAGACCGAGCGGTAGATGTCGGACAGCGTGATTTCGGGCGGCGCCATCGCCCGCATCAGGAAGAGATTATAGCCGAAGGGCGGCGTCATATAGGCGATCTGGCAGGTGATCGTGTAGAGGACGCCGTACCAGACGAGGTCGAAACCGAGGGCGCCGACAAGCGGAATGTAGAGCGGCGCGACGATGACCAGCATGGCCGTGTCGTCGAGGAACATGCCAAGCAGAATGTAGGAGATCTGCATCATGATCAGGATCTGCCAGGGCCCAAGCCCCAGATCCTCGGTGAAGAAGCTGTCCAGCGCTCGCGACGCGCCGACACCGTCGAAGATGCTGCCGAAGGCGAGCGCCGCCATGATGATCCAGAAGAACATGCAGGAGATGAGGAGCGTCTTTCGCACCGTCTCGTGCAGCACATGGAGGGTCAACCGACGCTTGACCAGCGCCGCGATCATCGCCGCCACCGCGCCGACGGCGGAGCTTTCCACCAGGCTGGTGACGCCCATGACGAAAAGGCCGGTCATGGCGAAGAAGATGAACAGCGGCAGGATGCCGGCCTTGAGCAGACCGATCTTCTCCGCGCGGGTGATGCCCTCCCGCTCTTCCAGCGGCAGGGCGGGACCCAGCTCCGGGTTCACCCGGCAGCGGAGGTAGATATAGACGACGAACATCGCCGCGATCATCAGCCCCGGAAACACGCCGGCGAGCCAGAGCTGGCCGACCGGCTGGCGCGCGATCATGCCGTAAAGGACGAGGACGACGCTCGGCGGCACCAGGATGCCCAGCGACGATCCCGCCTGGATCACCCCCGTCACCATGACCTTGTCGTAGCCGCGCCGCAACAGTTCAGGCAGCGCGATCGTCGCGCCGATCGCCATGCCGGCGACGGAGAGCCCGTTCATGGCCGAGATCATCACCATCAGCCCAATCGTCCCAATGGCAAGGCCGCCGGCCGTGCCGCCCATCCAGACGTGGAACATGTGGTAGAGATCGTCGGCGATGCCGCTCTCCGACAGCATGTAGCCCATGAAGATGAACAGCGGCAGCGTGAGCAGCGGATACCATTTCATCAGCTTCATCACGGCCGAGAAACCCATCTCCGAGCCGCCGTCGCCATAGAGAAAAAGCGCGGTCACCACCGCCACGCCGCCGATGACGCCGAAGACGCGCTGGCCGGTCAGCAGCATCACCATCATGCTGGCGAACATGAGGATGGCGATCATCTCGTAGCTCACGAGGAGGCCCCCCGCTCGGCTTCGTCCGGTTCCCGGTCACGCGGGTGATCGACCTCGTCTTCCCGCGGCAGCCGCTCGACCCCCGGCAGCACGATTCCGCGAGCCTCGGCGACGTTGCGGATCAGCATGGCGATGGCTTGAAGCAGCATCAGCACGATGCCGCAGACCATGACGATCTTGATCGGCGCCATGTAGGGCCGCCAGGACGAATAGCTCCGCTCGCCATATTCCAGCGCATAGGCCGTGGATGAGAGGCCCCCATAGAGGAGGATGCCGAGGTAGAAGATCAGGAGAAGGATCGTGACCGCGTCGGTCGCCGCCTGTGTGCGTGGGCGCCAGCGCCCGTAAGCCAGGTCCATGCGGACATGGGCGCCCATCTTGAGCGAGTAGCCACCGCCGACCAGGAAATAGGCCACCATCGCGAACTGGGCCATCTCCAGCGTCCACAGCGATGGCAGGAAAAAGGTCTTGGTGATGGTCGAATAAAACAGGATGCCGATCATCCCGAAGATCGAATACATCGTGACGAGACCCACCCAACCGTTCACGCGGTCGATGAACCGGACATAGGCGGCCAGCCGCTTCATGCCGCCGCCCCTTTCGACGCGTCGGCCCCGAGCGAAGCGTGGGCGCGCGACACCCAGGCTGCCAGGCGGCTGGCGATCTCGACCACGTCCGCGGGCGTGGCGATCAGGTCGTTGCGGATTTCGATCATCGCATTGGCCATCCCATGCGGAACCGCGTGGGTCGCCAGCGTATGCATGACCCCGTCAGCCGGACCGTATGGCTGGTTGCGGCGCATGTCGAGCGAGCCATCGGCCGCCTCCAGGATGGCATCGGCGAGGCGCTGGTCGCTGTCGTGCAGGATGCCGATTTCCACGGACCGGCGCTCTCCGGCATAGACCGGGGTGAAGGAATGGATCGTCAAAAGGACGGGGTTGGCATGGGTGGCGCGATGCCGCGCGACGGCCTTTGCCAATGCGCTCTCGAACGGCCGATAGAAGCGTTCGACCCGGTCGGTTCGCGCGGTCGCGATCAGCCCAGTATTGCCGGGAATCTCGTGGACTTCACTGCGCGCGGGAATCGAATCCTCGGCCTCCGGCGGCCGGTTGCAGTCATAGACGAGCCGCGACACCTTTTGCGCGACGAGCGGTGCGTCGAACGTCTCCGACAGATGCCGTGCCACCGCCAATGCTCCCGGGTCCCAGGCGGCGTGGCTGGCTTTGGTCGCCGCACCGATGCCGAGATCGCCGAACTCGGCGGGAATCGCGTTCGAGGCATGTTCGCAGACCAGAAGAATGGTGCCGGCCCCGTCCGGATTGATCACCTCGACCGTTTGAGCGCGCGAGCCGGCGGACGGCTCCTTCGGTGTTGCACTCCCTTCGGACAAGGCGTTACCTCTCGACTGGCTCTGAAACGATCATTACAGAGTTACCTACCATGTCAAGCGCGCCGGCCGCGAAATTCGTCGGAGGGCTGGCGCCATGTTACGAGGCCGGCGCGGATGAACGGGGAGCTTTTCCATGACGACGAGCGATGACCGGACGGTCGCGGAGCTGATCCGCGCCGCGTTTCCCGATCTGACCCGCGCCGAGCGGCAGTTGGCCGACGCCATCCTCGAGGACTATCCGATCTCCGGGCTCGGCAGCATCACGGCCCTATCGGAAAGCTCCGGCGTTTCGACGCCGACGGTGCTGCGCATGGCGCGCAAGCTCGGCTTCGACGGCTTCACGCATTTTCAGGCGAGCCTGCGCGGCGAACTGAAGATGATGATTTCCGATCCCGTCGCCAGGCGCGAGCACTGGACCGACGAGTTACCGCACGCCCATATCCTCAACCGCTTCGCCGAGGCGGTATCCGACAATCTCCGCAAGACCCTGCAGCGGATGAACGTCGAAACCTTCGACGCCGCGACAGCCCTTCTGGCGGACCCCGATCGCGCGGTGTTCGTCGTCGGCGGCCGTGTCACTCGCTCGCTGGCCGACTATTTCTTCAGCCTGCTCCAGGTGATCCGCGACGGCGCGCATCTGTTGCCGCCCAACGCCAATATCTGGCCGCACAGCGTGTTGAGCATGAAGGAGGGCGACGTCCTCCTGATCTTCGACATCAGGCGCTACGAGCGCGAACTCCTGAGTCTCGCCAAGATGGCCCGCGCGCGCGGCGTGACCATCGTGTTGATGACCGACCAGTGGGGATCGCCGATCACCACCCACGCGGCGCACGGCTTTCATGCCCGGATCGAGGTACCGTCGGCCTGGGATTCGACCGTCGTCCTGACCTACATGGTGGAGGCCCTGCTGGCCGGCATCCAGGCGATCCACTGGGACACCGCGCGGCGGCGGATGAACGAGCTGGAAGGCCTGCTCGACGAAACCGCGATGTTCAAGAAATTCACGTGAGGGGGAGGCGATAGGCGGGTTGACCGGCCCCTATCCCCCACCCTCGCGCTGGCCGCGACGGCGAGCCTGAACGATCTCGGCGAGGATCGACAGGGCGATCTCCTCCGGCGTGATCGCGCCGAGATCGAGACCGGCCGGCGCCTTGACCCCGGCGAGCGCCAAAGGGTCGGCACCTTCGGCGGCCAGCGTCTGGCGCAGCGCCGCCATCTTGCGCCGACTGCCGACGAAGGCGTGGGTGTCGGCCGCAATGCCCAGCGCGGCTGTCAACGCCGCCTTATCACCCCGACCTTGCGTCGAGACGACGACGAAGCGCCGGGCCTCTTGCAGGCCATCGACCGCAAAGCCGTCGATGACGCGGTCGGCGTCCGGCGTGCCCGGCCGATCCTCCGCCGGAGCCGCGAGAGTGACGTGGAAGCCGAGTGGGCGGGCTTGGCTCGCCAGCGCCATCGCGACGGGACTGGCGCCAAGGATCACCAGCGAGGGCTGCGGCAGGACGGGCTCGATGAAGATGTCCATGGTGCCCTCGCTCGGGCACATGTTCTTGGCAAAGCGCACGCCCTCGCGGCTTTCGCCGGGGCTGACGCCGAGTTCGGCAAGGAGGTTTTCCGGCTGCACCGAGACCAGCCGCGCCACACCGTCGGCGAGCGCCTCGCGCGCCGCCTTCAGCACCGCGCCACGGGCGCAGCCGCCGCCGATCCAGCCGGCCGCGATGGTGCCGTCCGCACGGATCACCGCCTTGGCCCCGGCCTTGGCGGCGGTCACCGAAACGGTCCGCACGACGGTCGCCAGAACGAAGGCTTCCTCGGCCGCCTTCAGCCGGGATATCAGATCGATCACGTCGACATGGGCGGTCATCGCAAGGGGTCCGTCACAGTTTCGCCAGATAGGGTTCGAGGTCGGCAAGGCTCTGCAGCGTATGCGCCGGGGCATAGAGGTCGATATGGGGCAGCGCCGCCTTGATGCCGGCGGCCTCCGGCGCGTAGCCCTCCCAGCCGATCATCGGGTTCAGCCAGACGATCCGGCGGCAGCGCCGGGAAAGCCGCGCCATCTCGCGGCCAAGCAGCGCCGCGTCGCCGGTTTCGTAGCCGTCGGAAACGATCATGACGCAGGTCCGCGAATGGATCACCCGCGCCGCGTGCCAGCGGTTGAAGGTCTGAAGGCTCTCGCCGATCCGCGTGCCGCCACCGGCGCCTTGCGCCATCATCGACAGCCGGTCGAGCGCGCGGACGGGGTTCTTCTCCTTCATCGCGTCGGAGACATGGGCAAGCCTCGTGTGGAACAGGAAGGCGTCGGCCTCGCGAAACTCGTCCAGGACGCCGTGGATGAAGCGGAGAAAGACGACGGTGTAGAGGCTCATCGAGCCCGACGCGTCGAGCAGCATGACCAGCCGCAGCGGCTTCTCCTTGCGGCGGCGCTTCACCAGGGTGATCGGCACCCCGCCATGGCTGATATTGCGGTGGATGGTGCGGCGAAGGTCGAGCCGGTAGCCGCGGCGGCGGGCAAGATCGCGGCGGGTGAGGCGCGTGCGCATGGTCCGCGCCAGGCGCGCGGCGATGTCGTGGGCCGCCGCGATCTGCGCCGGATCGGCGATCTTGCGAAAATCGGTTTCGGCGAGATTGTCAGCCCGTGACGCGCCTTCCATGCGGCCGACGCCGTCGCGGTCCTCGCCGGGCTCGTCGCCGGCAGGCATCTGGTCCGGCGCCGTGTCGCCGCCTGAATGGGCGGCGTCGTTGCGCAGATTCTTGAGCGATGGGCTGTTGGCGGCCCGGGTCGATCCGGAGATCGCCGAGCGCGAGCGCACCCGCTTGCCGAGCCAGAAGGCGTCGAACAGGCCGTCGAAGACCTCCCAGTCGGCCTTGCGCGCGGCGAACAGATGTTTGAAGGCCGCCCGCAGTAGGCCGGGCCGGTCGCCATAGCCGGACGCCAGCAGCATCGCCGCGTCCTGGCCCTCGCTGAGGCCGACGGCAAAGGCATTGTCGCGCAAGGTGCGCAAGAACGCCGCGAGCTTGTCGGCGACAAGCGCCGACACCGCCTCGGGCTCCCCCGGCACCAGGGCCGGCGCCGTGCCGCGGCCTGTCATGCCACCTTCCCTAGCAGGCGCTCCGTCACTTCCCGCGACAGCCGCGCCTTGTCCTCATGGGTCTTCAACAGGCACATCAGCGTTTCGTGCACGGTCTCCGGCCGATCGGCGAGATCGCGCACGTCGAGGCCGACCAGCGCCGCCGCCCAGTCCAGCGTCTCGGCGACACCCGGAACCTTGCGCAGATCCTCCTTGCGGATGCTCTCGACCATCTGTGCGATCTGCAGCGACAACGAGGCGCCGGCGCCCTGAACCCGCGCCATGATGATGCGGGCCTCGCGATCGACGTCGGGGTAGTCGACGTAATGATAAAGGCAGCGTCGGCGCAGCGCGTCCGACAGCTCGCGCGTGCCGTTCGATGTCAGCACGACATGCGGGATCGAGACGGCGGTGATGGTGCCGAGCTCGGGGATCGAGACCTGGAAGTCCGACAGGAGCTCAAGCAGGAACGCCTCGAACTCCTCGTCGGCGCGATCGACCTCGTCGATCAACAGGACCGGCGGCTTTTCCCGGCGGATCGCGGCGAGCAGCGGGCGCTCCAGGAGATATTTTTCCGAGAAGATCTGGTCTTCGATCGCGCCCGCCTTGCCGCCTGCTTCGGCCTGGTGCGCCTGGATTGCCAGCAACTGCCGCTGGTAGTTCCACTCGTAGAGCGCCGTCGACTGGTCGAGGCCCTCGTAGCATTGCAGCCGGATCAGCTCGGCCGAATGCACGGCCGCCAGCGCCTTGGCGACCTCGGTCTTGCCGACGCCGGCCTCGCCTTCCAAAAGCAGCGGACGCTTCAGAAGGTCCATCAGCGAGATCGCCACCGCCAGTTCGGCGTCAGCGATGTAGCCCGCCCCGGCGAGGCGCTCGGCGATCTGGTCGCGGGACAGGTTCATGGCCGGTGCTCCGGTCTCCCCCGCGGCGCCGGCCGCGCGCCGATCGTGACGCGCGACGCCGCCATGCTTTGCTCTCTCACGACAGGCTCAACCGAGCGCGCCGAGGTCTTTCGCCGCCTTCCAGTTGCGCCAGAAATCATGCGGCATCTGGATATGCGTCGAGCCCAGAAACGAAAAGGCGTCGTTGACGGCGTTGGAGAAGGCCGGCACGCCGCCGACATTCGGGCTTTCGCCCACACCCTTGGCGCCGATCGGGTGATGCGGCGAGGGCGTGACCGTGAAATCGGTCTCCCAATGCGGGGTCTCGACGGCGGTCGGCATGAAGAAATCCATGAACGAGCCGGTGATGACGTTGCCGGTCTCGTCGTAGCGGATTTCCTGGCCCATCGCGATGGCGAAGGCTTCGGTCAGACCGCCATGGACCTGCCCCTCGATGATCATCGGATTGATCCGCGTGCCGCAATCGTCCAGCGCATAGAAGCGGCGGATCTTGTAGACGCCGGTGTCGACGTCGATCTCCATCACGCAGATATAGGCGCCGAAGGGATAGGTCATGTTGGGCGGATCGTAATAGCTGACCGCCTCCAGCCCCGGCTCCATTCCCGGCGGCACCGAATTATAGGCCGCCCAGCAGATGTCCTTCATCGACATGGTCTTTTCCGGCAGGCCCTTCACCCGGAAACCGTCGATGTCCCATTCCAGATCGCCTTCGTGGACTTCGAGCTTGTAGGCCGCGATCATCTGCGCCTTGGCCTTGATCTTGCGCGCCGCCATGGCGATCGCCGCGCCGGCCACCGGGGTCGAGCGCGAGCCGTAGGTGCCGAGACCATAAGGCGCGGTGTCGGTGTTGCCCTCCTCGACCATGATGTCGTCGGCCGGAATGCCGATTTCCGTCGCGATGATCTGCGCCCAGGTGGTCTCGTGGCCCTGGCCCTGGCTCTTCGAGCCGACGCGGGCGATGCCGGCGCCGGTCGGGTGCATCCGGATCTCGCAGCTGTCGAACATGGCGATGCCGAGGATGTCGCAGTTCTTCGACGGGCCGGCGCCAACGATCTCGGTGAAGAAGGAAACGCCGAGTCCCATGATCTCGCGCGTCTCGCCGCGCTTGAAGGCCTCGCGCTTTTCCGCCTGCTCCTTGCGCAGGCCGGCGTAGTCGACCGCCTCCATCATCTTCTTCATGGCGGTGTGGTAGTCGCCGGAATCATATTCCCAGCCGAGCGCCGAATGGTAGGGAAACTGCTCCGGCTTGATGAAGTTCTTCAGCCGCAGTTCGGCCGGGTCCATGCCGAGCTTCTGCGCCAGAATGTCCATCCCGCGCTCGATGCAATAGGCGGCTTCCGTCACCCGGAACGAGCAGCGATAGGCGACGCCCCCTGGGGCCTTGTTGGTGTAGATGCCGTCGACCGCCACATGCGCCGTCGGGAAATCATAGGACCCGGTGACGATGTTGAAGAAGCCGGCCGGCCATTTGGACGGGTCGGCGCAGGCGTCGAAGGCGCCGTGATCGGCGAGGACATGGACGCGAAGCCCGGTGACCTTGCCCTCCTTGGTCGCGGCGATCTCCGTGGTCATGTGGTAGTCGCGGGCAAACGACGTCGTGGTCAGGTTCTCGATGCGATCCTCGACCCATTTCACCGGCTTGCCGGTGACGATCGTGGCGACGGCGGCGCAGATATAGCCCGGATAGGCGCCGACCTTGTTGCCGAAACCGCCGCCGATATCCGGCGCGATCACATGGATCTTGTGCTCGGGAATCTTGGCGATCAGCGCCACCACCGTGCGGATGACGTGCGGCGCCTGGAAGGTGCCCCAGATCGACAGCTCGCCGGTGATCTTGTCGAAGGAGCAAACGCACTGGCAGGTTTCCAGCGGCGAGGGATGGGTGCGGTGATAGGAGAGCATCTCCTTGATCGTCACGTCGGCGTTGGCAAAGGCGGCGTCGGTCAGCTCCCGGTCGCCGACAGTCCACTCGAAGACGTGGTTGTGATGCTTGCGCGGCCCGTGCGCGCCCTCGGTCTTGCCGGCCAGATCCTCGCGCAGGACCGGCGCGTCGGGCGCCATCGCCGTGAACGGATCGATGACGACGTCGAGTTGCTCGTATTCGACCTCGACGGCGTTGATGCCGTCATCCGCCGCATAGCGGTCGGTGGCGACGACGAAGGCCACTTCCTGGTTCTGGTAGAGCACCTTGCCGTCGGCCAGGACCATCTGCACGTCGCCGGCGAGCGTCGGCATCCAGGCGAGATTGACGCCCTTGAGATCCTCGGCGGTCAGCACGGCCAACACGCCCGGCACCTTCAGCGCCGCCTCCGTGTTGATCGAGAGCACCCGCGCATGCGGATAGGGCGAGCGCACGAAATCGCCGTGCAGCATGCCCGGCAGCTTCAAATCGTCGACATAATTGCCCCTGCCCTGGGTGAAGCGCACGTCCTCGACGCGCTTGCGCTTGCAGCCCATGCCTTCGAGCTTGGCTTCGCGTTGTTCCCGCGTGGGTGCCATGTCGTTCATTCCGCGGCCTCCTGAAATTCGGTGCCGTTGATCTTGGCGCTCGCGTACTGGATCGCCTTGACGATGTTCTGGTAGCCCGTGCAGCGGCATAGATTGCCGGCGATACCGAAGCGGATTTCCTCCTCGCTCGGCGTCGGGTTCTCCTGCAGCAGACGTTGGGCGCGCAGGATCATGCCCGGTGTACAGAACCCGCATTGCAGGCCGTGCATCTGCCGGAAGCCCTCCTGCAAGGCCGACAGCGTACCGTCGGCATTGGCCACGCCCTCGATCGTGGTAATCGCGGCGCCTTCCGCCTGGACCGCGAACATCGTGCAGCTCTTCACCGACATGCCGTCGATATCGATGGTGCAGGCGCCGCAATGGGTGGTCTCGCAACCGATATGCGTGCCGGTGAGCTGTAAATTCTCGCGGATGAAATGGACGAGCAGCATGCGCGGCTCGACGAGGCCTTCGACCGCTTCGCCGTTCACCGTCATCGTGATGTGAGTCTTCGCCATGGTTTCCCCCTCAGCCGGCGCGGCCGGCGGCGCGGGTCAGCGCGCGCGCGACCATGATGCCGCCGACATGTTTGCGGTATTCGACCGGACCGCGCGTATCGGCGGCCGGTGACATGATCGCCTCGGCGGCGGCGGCAGCCTTTTTCAGCGTCGCGTCATCGAGGTTGGTGCCGATGACGATCCCGGCCGCCTCGTCGGCGAGCAACGGCGTGTCCGACAAATTGGTCAGCCCGATCGCGCAACTCGCCACCGTGCCGCCGTCCATCGTCAGCATGACGGCGGCGGCCGCCGTCGCGTAGTCGCCGACCTTGCGCTTCAGCTTTTCGTAGGCGTAGCCGTGGCCGTCCGCCGGCGCCGGAATGGCGATCGCCGTCACGATCTCGCCCGGCTCCAGCGCGGTCACATAGGCGCCCTGATAAAATTCCGCCGCCGCGACCTCGCGGGTTCCACTCGGCCCTTCGATCCGGTAGCGCGCACCCAGCGTCATCATCAGCGCCGGCATGTCGTTGCCCGGATCGCCATTCGCCACATTGCCGCCGATCGTGCCGCGATAGCGCACCTGCGGGTCGGCGATCAAAAGCGCCGTCTCGCGAAGGATCGGCAGCGATGCGGCGATGGTGTCGTTGGCGAGCAGTTCGTGCTGGGTCGTCATCGCGCCGATCACCACCGTGTCGCCCTCGCGGCGAATGCCCTTCAAGGCGCCGATGCCGTGCAGGTCGACGAGATGCTCGGGCGCCGCGAGCCGCAGCTTCATCATCGGGATCAGGCTGTGGCCGCCGGCAAGAAGATTCGCGTCCTCGCCCAGCGAGGCCATGAGCTTGACCGCTTCGGCGACGGTCGCTGGCCGGTGATAGTCGAACTGACCCGTTATCATCGTTCCCCCCTTGTCCTTTTTCGCGATAGGCGCGGATATTTGGGGCGAGGCTGTTCCGCGGTTCGCGCGTCGGCAAGACGGCCGGCTTCAACGCGTCACGAACGCCCGGATTGCGCACGAAATGCCGTTTTCGGCGCATGAACTGCGTCAGCGTTTATGACCTATTTGCGGCCTGCTGCGGCCTGGCATCGTGTCGGGCGAGGCCGAGACGCGTCTTCAGTTCCGCGATCCGGGCTCGGCTCACCGGAACCTGGTGCGGCGTCAGCCCGTCGAGTTCGACGATGCCGCCATCTCCCGCCCGGCGCACCGAGGTCACGTGCGGGATCGCGACGATGTGGCTGCGATGCACCCGCAGGAATTGGGCCGGGTCGAGCCGCGCCTCGGTCGTGGAAATCGACCACGGGCACATCCGCTCACGGGTGCCGTCATGCACCAGCGTATAATGCGCATCAGCCTTCACGCCGCGCACCTCCGCCACGTCGATGAAATGCGTGCCGTCCGGCCCTTCGACCGGCAGCCGCGTCACCGGCGGCGGCGACAACGGCCGCGCGTCGGTCAGAGGATGAGTCGCACCAACGTCGACGACGTCTGTTGAAAACGCCGCGTCGCCGATGCCCGCCGGGGCAAAGGCATGGACAGCGCGCTGGCGCGGTTCGGGAACCAGCAGCAGCAGGAAGCCCGCGGCGATGACGAAACAGAGCAGCGCGACGATCAGCGCCAGAACTTCGGCCGAGGCGACCAGTCCGACGGGGCTCGCGCCGTCCAGGGAATCGAGCGGCTGCAATCGCATCCCGTACATCGCCGTATAGTGCATGCCGGAGACGGCGAGGCCGAAGGCGACGGCACTCAGCGCCAGCCGCCGGCCATCATGCCGGGCGATCAGGATCCGCAAGCCGCCATAGGCCGTGCCGACCGCGATGAGCGCCGCGAGGCCGACCATGACGGGGTCGTGCTCGATGGTGAAATCGCCCGCCAGTCCGTGAATCCCGACATAGTGCATCGAGACGATACCGGCGCCGAGCAACAGCGCCGAGGCGATGACCCGCCCTTCGGACGGCTCACCGACGCTGACGAAGAACAGCGAAACGCCGACGACCAGCGCGCAGATCAGAAACGAGACGATCGTCGGCAGGACGAGATAGCCGGCGGCCTGCGGAAGCGGCGCGGCCAGCATGCCGATGAAATGCATGGTCCAGATGCCGACGGCGAGGAACACGGCCGCGCCGGCGAGCAGCAGCCGGCGCGTCAGTCCCGGCGCGCCGCGGACCCGGGCCGCGAGGCTGAAGCCGGTGTATCCGCCCAGAATCGCGACCGCCAGCGAGAGGGCGACCAGATAGGGATTGTGCCCGTCGAACATCTTGCTACCGCAGCGCGCCGGTGTCCTTCCGGGCGCGCTTTCTCCTCGCGGGGAAGTCTATAATCGCCCGGGCGGCAATGACAACGTGCCGATGCCGCCAATATCCAGACGCGAGGGAGCCGGCAGTCGCGCATCGTTCCGCTCGCGGATCTGGTTCGGCGATCAGGCCTTCGTCAGGTCGATGCGACGGAGCGACGATCAGCCGATTTCCGGCGACTTTCAGCTGCTCGCGAGTCCCACCAGCATCGCGCCGAGAGCGACGAGGTGGATCAGGATGAGTGCCCGATCGTTCCACAGCACACCGACCGCGAACCAGCCGATAAGCCCGATCACAAACAGATAGATGTTCCAGGGCGTCCACCCAAAGGCCGTCGCCGTATAGCCCATGATCTGGATGATCGACGCAACCCATTTGATCGTAAAGGCGATCTCGCCGTTGTTGCGCGGTGCCGGCTCCGCCACGGCGTCAGACAGCACGGGTCAGCCCGCCATCGACGCGAATGTTCTGGCCGGTCATGTAGGCGGCGTCCTCGGAGGCGAGATAGGCGATCAGCGACGAGACCTCGCCGGCCTTGCCGTAGCGGCCCATCGGAATGCGGGCGCGGCGGTCCTCGGTCTCGGGCAGGCTGTCGATAAAGCCGGGCAGGACGTTGTTCATCCGCACATTGTCGGCGGCGTATTTGTCGGCAAACAGCTTGGTGAAGGCGGCAAGCCCCGCCCGGAAGACGCCCGAGGTCGGAAACAGCGGGTCCGGCTCGAAGGCGGCGAAGGTCGAGATGTTGACGATCGAACCGCCGCCCTGCGCCACCATGATCGGCGCCACGATACGGGTCGGCCGCACGACATTGAGCAGATACACCTCCATGCCGGTGTGCCAGTCCTCGTCGCTGATCTCCAGCACCGGCCCCTTCGGCCCATGTCCGGCCGAATTGACCAGCACATCGACGCGGCCCCAGCGGTCCATTGCCAGATCGACAAGCTTTTGCAGATCCGCGACCGACCGGTTCGAGCCGGTGACGCCGGCACCGCCAAGCTCGGCGGCGAGCGCCTCGCCCTTGCCGGACGACGACAAGATCGCGACGGTGTAGCCGTCGGCGGCCAGGCGCTTTGCCGCGTCGGCGCCCATGCCGCTACCGCCGGCTGTGACGAGAGCTACTTTCGAGGTCATTACCGTTCTCCGTTGTCTCTATCCGGTGCCAGAATGGACCTCCGGCGGCGGCTTGACCAATCATGTCTCGTTGCGCCAGACTGTAGAAAGTCTACTGCCTGAACAGGGGCGCTCCCCGTGCGAACACCGAATTTGAACGCGTTGCGGATGTTCGACGCCGCCGCGCGACATCTGAACTTCCGGCTCGCGGCGGAGGAACTGAACCTGACGCAAGGGGCCGTAGCGCAGCAGGTGCGCCAGCTCGAGGCCGATCTCGGGCAGGTGCTCTTCCATCGCAAGGCACGCGGCCTCGCGCTGACCGAGACGGGCGAAAGCTATCATCGCCCCATCTTCCGGGCGTTGGCGATCATCGATGATGCCACCGAGAAGCTGCGGCCGGAGACCGCTCGCATCACGCTGAGCGTCACGCCCTCCTTCGCGGCGAAATGGCTGGTGCCGCGACTAAGCCGCTTCGAAGAGGCCCACCCGGAGATCGACCTGCGCACCGTCGCCAGCGAACGGATCGCCGATTTCCAGCCCGACGGCGTCGACATCGCCATCCGTCACGGGCACCCGCCGTTCGAACGCGGCACGCACAGTACGCTTCTCGCCCCGCTCGATCTCTGCGCGGTCTGCAGCCCCGGATACGCGGAGTCAGCCGCCGCGATCGAGCGGTTTGAGGATTTTACGGCGCACCGGCTGATCCAGGACAGCCATATTTTCTGGGAAACGCTGTTCGAGCGCTGCGGGACGACGGCCCGCCATCGCATCATGCAATTCAATCAGACAGCGCTCGCCATGGACGCGGCGGCGAACGGACAGGGCGTCGCGCTGGCGCCGCGCCTGCTTCTGGCGGACGAGATTGCGCGGGGCCGACTCGTCATGCTGTGGCGGGACGAAAGCGAAGATCAAGGCGGCTACCACATCGTCCACCCGATCGCGGCGAGGCCGAACCCCGCCAGGGACGCCGTGGTCGCGTGGATCCTCTTTGAGGCCGAGAGAACCGGCGATCTCAATCCATCGCGATAGCTTGGGCGGGGAGCATGCATTGGTGGGACGGCGACGGCGGGTCCGGATAGCAAAGCCGAGAACGCCTCACCGTGCCGAAACGACCGCCGGTTCGCTCACTCGAACCGCCATGCGCCATTGCCGCGGCGCGGGCCCCATTTTCATATCGGATTGATGGCGAGGCGAGGACGTGCCTAATATCACCGGTCGAGCCTTTCTGAAGCCTGCCGTGCAGCGACATCGGACTGTCATCGACGGATGTTACCGCACCGGCGCTCCCACTGGGGAAGCGACTGGTTTTCGTCGACGCCCGTGTCGACGCTCTCTGAGAGGGTTACCCATGATGACGTCCCGAACATGCACCACGGCGCTCGCCACCGTCCTGTCGCTGTCGACCAGCCTTGCCCTCGCGCAGTCCGGCGACGCCGCGATGTCGATGGACGATCTCGTGGCGGCAGCCAAAAAGGAAGGTCAGCTCACCACCATCGCGCTGCCGCACGACTGGTGCAATTACGGCGAGATGATCGAAGGCTTCAAGGCGAAGTACGGCCTCGAAGTCAACGAGCTCAATCCCAATGCCGGCTCCGGCGACGAGATCGAGGCGATCAAGGCCAACAAGGGCAACACCGGCCCGCAGGCGCCCGACGTCATCGATGTCGGACTGTCGTTTGGACCGTCCGCGATGGCCGAAGGCCTGCTGGCTCCCTACAAGGTCTCGACCTGGGACGAAATTCCGGAGGATGCCAAGGATGCCGACGGCAACTGGTACGGCGATTACTACGGCGTCCTGGCCTTCCAGGTGAACAAGGACATCATCGACAACGTGCCCACCGACTGGGCCGATCTGATGAAGCCGGAATATGCCAACGCGGTCTCGCTGGCGGGTGATCCGCGCAGCTCGGCCCAGGCGATCCAGTCGGTCTACGCGGCCGGACTCGTGGCCACGCCCGACGGCGGCGGCGAGGCGGTCGGCAAGGCCGGCCTCGACTTCTTCAAGAAGCTGAACGAAGCGGGCAATTTCGTCCCGGTCGTCGGCTCGACCGCGACGCTGGCGCAGGGGACGACTCCTGTGCTCATCCATTGGGATTACAACGCGCTCGCCTCGCGCGATACGCTGAAGGGCAATCCCGCGACGGAAGTCGTGGTGCCGAAGTCGGGCGTCGTCGCCGGCGTCTACGTCCAGGCGATCAGCGCCTTCGCGCCGCATCCGAACGCCGCCAAGCTGTGGATGGAATATCTCTACTCAGACGAAGGCCAGTTGACCTACCTGAAGGGCTATTGTCATCCGATCCGGTTCAATGCGATGTCGAAAGCCGGCAAGATCCCGCAGGAACTCCTCGACAAGCTGCCGCCGGCTGAGGCCTACGATACCGCGAAGTTCCCGAGCCTCGACGACCAGAACGCCGCCAAGGCGGCGATCACCGGCGAGTGGGACAGTGTCGTCGGCGCCACCGTCCAGTAGCACGCTCGATGTTCGGATCGCCGGCGACGCCGGCGGTCCGTCCGGTCGCGACACGGACGACAGCGGGGGATCATGGCGTCTATCGTCGATGCAGGGACGACCGGTTCGCGAACGGCGCCCGCCGCGGGACCGCCGCGCAGACGACCGCCGCGCTCGCTGGCCTGGCTCGGCATCGTTCCATTCTTCGCCTTCGCGCTGTTGTTCCTGATCGGGCCGACGGTCTATCTGGTCTTCGGCGCCTTTCAGACCCCGAGCGGCGCGCTGACCTTCGACAATATCATCGGCCTGTTCACCCCGCAGATCATGGCGGCCTATGCGATCTCGATCCAGGTCAGCCTGGCCTCGGCGGCGTTCGGCGCGCTGGTCGGCTTCTTCATCGCCTACGCGATCGTCCACGGCGGCCTTCCGGGCGGGATCCGGCCGACCGTAGTCACCTTCGCGGGCGTCGCCTCTAATTTCGCCGGCATCCCGCTCGCCTTCGCCTTCCTGGCGACGCTCGGCCGGCTCGGCCTGGTCACACTGTTCCTCAAGGATACGTTCGGTATCAACATCTACACGCTGGGCTTCAACCTGTTGTCGTTCTGGGGCCTGACCATCACCTATCTGTATTTTCAGATTCCGCTGATGGTGCTGATCATCACCCCGGCGCTCGACGGGTTGAAGAAGGAATGGAGCGAGGCCTCCGAGATCCTCGGGGCATCGCGCTGGCAATATTGGCGGATGGTCGGGCTGCCCGTGCTGGCGCCCTCGATCCTCGGCTGCTTCCTGTTGCTCTTCGCCAATTCCTTCGGCGCGATCGCGACCGCCTATGCACTCACCGGCTCCTCGCTCAACATCGTGCCGATCCTGCTCTACGCGCAGATCCGCGGCGATGTCCTCTACAACCCCAATCTCGGCTACGCGCTCGCCTTCGGCATGATCGTCATCACCGGCTGCTCCAATGTTCTCTATCTGTGGCTGCGCGCCCGTGCCGAGCGGTGGCGGCAATGACAAATTCGCGGATCGCCCCCTTCGCCATCGTCGCCGTCGGCGCGCTGTATTTCTTCCTGCCGCTGGTCGCCACGTTCGAATTCTCGCTGTCGATGCTGCGCGGAATCTGGAGTTTCGAGGCCTACCGTGTCGTTTTCGACGATCCGCGTTTTCGCGAGACCTTCGTCTTCTCCGTCGTGGCGGCGCTGGCGACGATCGTCCTCGGCGCGCTTCTCGTCGTGCCGACGGCCTACTGGGTGCGGCTGAAATTTCCCAGGCTGAGGCCTCTCGTGGAGTTCATCACGCTGCTGCCGCTAGTGATCCCGCCGATCGTTCTCGTCTTCGGCTATCTGCGGCTCTACAACTCGTCGTCTTTCCTGCCCTTCACCGGCAGCGCCCTCGGCACCAATATCCTGCTCGTCTTCGGCTATGTCATCCTGTCGCTGCCCTACATGTTCCGCGCGGTCGATACCGGCATGGCGGCGATCGACATCCGGACCCTGACCGAGGCCGCCGAAAGCCTCGGCGCCAAGCGCCCGACGATCCTGTTCAAGGTGATCCTGCCGAATGTCCGCGCGGCGGTCCTGTCCGGCGCGTTCCTGACTTTCGCCATCGTGATCGGCGAGTTCGTGCTGGCAAGCCTGCTCAACCGGCCGGCTTTTGGCCCCTATCTCGCGTTGATGGGAGCCAACCGCGCCTATGAGCCCGCGGCGCTGGCGGTGATCGCCTTCGCGGTCACCTGGGCGTGCATGGCCATGCTCCAGGTTGTCGGCAGCCAGGCTCCCGGCCGCTCCCGTTCGGGACGATCGCTGTTCAAATTGGGAAGGCGCGCCGCCCGATGAGCTTTCTCCAGATCTCGAACGTCTCGAAGCGCTTCGGAGCGACTACCGTGGTCCGCGACTTCGACCTAAGCATCGAGCGCGGCGAGTTCGTCTCGTTTCTCGGACCGTCCGGTTGCGGCAAGACGACGATGCTGCGGATGATCGCCGGTTTCGAGACGCCATCGGCCGGCAACATCGTGATCGACGGCGAGGACGTGACCGACACCCGGCCCAACCGCCGGCGGATCGGCATGGTGTTCCAGGCCTATGCGCTGTTTCCGAACCTCTCGGTCGCCGACAACGTCGCCTTCGGCCTCAAGGTCGCCGGCCGCTCGAAATCCGAGATCGGCCCCCGTGTCGAGGAAATGCTGGCGCTGATCAAGCTGCCGCATCTCGCCGAGCGCTATCCCTACCAGCTCTCCGGCGGACAGCAGCAGCGCGTCGCGCTCGCCAGAGCCCTGGCGCCGAGCCCGCGCGTCTTGCTGCTCGACGAGCCGCTCTCGGCGCTCGACGCGCAGATCCGCCTGTCGCTGCGCGAGGAGATCCGCGCGCTGCAGCGCGAACTCGGCATCACCACGATCTTCGTCACGCACGATCAGGAAGAGGCCCTGTCGATCTCCGACCGGATCGTCGTGATGAGCGACGGCCGCATCGAACAATGCGGCGCACCCTTCGAGATCTACAATCGGCCGACCAGCCGTTTCGTGGCGAGTTTCGTCGGCACGCTCAGCCTTCTCGACGGCGTCAGGGAGAGCGGTTCGACGGTCGCGGTCAACGGCACGTCGGTGACGCTGGCCGAACCGCCGCAAGGCGCGGCGGGAGCCCCGGTGACGCTGGCGCTACGGCCCGAGGCAGTGAAGCTCGAACCCTCGCCCGAACGGATCAACCGGCTGAGCGCTCGGGTGGAGGACACGCAATTTCTCGGCTCGGTGGTGCGGCTGAAACTGTCGGTTGCCGGCGGCATCATCCTCGCCGACACCTTCAACCGGCCGACCGCGCCGCCGCCGCTGCGCGGCGCGCTCGTCGACCTCTATTTTTCGCCGTCCGACGTCTTCGCGCTGAAGCCGGGCGCGGCGCCGGAACCCGCGACAGCGGCCTGACCGCCGTCGCCGAGCCGGTTCGCCGTCGACCGCGACCCCTCGGTCACTCGCCGAGAGTACGCTTGCGTTCCTCGAAATCGTCCTTGTCGATCTCGCCGCGCGCAAAGCGCTCCTTGAGGATATCGTGCGGCGAGCGTCCGCCCTGTTGATTGGGCGCCTGCATCGCCGGCCACGCCCCGCCGCCGAGCCAGCGCACCAGGAGGACAATGAGGCCGATCACGATGGCCAGGAACAGGATCATGAAAAAAGGACCGAAGATCATGCCGGACCAGCCTCCATCCCAGCCCATATGCGGGCCATAGGCGTATCGATAGGGTTCCGTCTGCTGCGCCAGGGCCATGCCCGGCATCAGGGCGACGGCCGCGACCGCCGCCGGAATGATTGTGTGCCTGCTCATTGTGCTGCTCCATGTTTCCGGCTCGGGCGGCTCGCACGCGCGCGCTCCGCCGTACCATCCGCAAACCATGAACCTTCCAGCAACCGTCGCCTTGATGCGGATCAAACCGGGGGCGGGCCTTATACCAACCTGCGGTGATAGGAACCCATTCGACCGGGACGATCGCCGATGCGTGGCGAGGAGCGGGGCGACGCACGATGCGGCGCATCGGGCGAGGCCCGCGACGAAGCCAGGCGCGGCGAGCGCCCGGCCTGCGGTGGGCTGAATGGGCTCGCCGGACGGCGTCGCACCGCTTGCCCGATGCGCCGCATCGAACTGCGCGCCGCTCCTGGCCGGACAAGCCCGTTCAGCGCCATCGAATAGGTCCCTATCACCGCAGGTTGGTATTACCCTTGCTGTGCCGACCCGTAATCCCCGACCAGCCCCGCCAGGCCCTCGCGATAGGTCGGATAGCAGAAGGCGTAGCCCGCCGCCTTGATCTTGGCGTTGGAAACCCGCTTGTTCTCGCCGTAGAAACTGCGCGCCATCGGCGACAACTCGGCCTCATCGAAACCGGTTTCCGGCGGCGGCGCGACGCCTGCGAGTTCGGCGGCGTGGGCGACGACCTCCTGCGGTGGCGCCGGCTCGTCGTCGCTGACGTTGAACACACCGCAGAGGCGCTGGTCGGCAAGCAGCGCCAGTGCTCCGGCGATGTCGTCGACATGGATGCGGTTGAACACCTGGCCGGGCTTGACCAGCCGCTTGGCCGTCCCTTTGGCGAGATTGACGAAGCCGTTGCGGCCCGGCCCGTAGATGCCGGAAAGCCTGAGGATCGCCAACGGCACGCCGCGCGTATCCGCGACCTTCCGCCAGGCATCCTCCGCCGCGACCCGCGCCTTGGAGCGCTCGGAGACCGGCCGCGTCTCGCTGTCCTCGTCGACCCAGTCGCCGTCATGGTCGCCATAGACGCCGACCGTCGACAGATAGCCGATCCATTGCAGGTTCGGGCTGCCATGGGCGATCTCGTCGGCATACCAGCGCAGCACCGGATCGCCGGCCCGGGCGTTGGCGCCGCCGACGCAGGCGCCGGCCGGGGCGGCATGGCCGGGCGGGATCGAGACCAGGAGGTGGGTGGCGCGATAGAGCGTCGAGGCGATGCCGTCCGCCGGATGCTCGCCGTCGAAAACGAAGGGCTTCAGGCCATGCGCGGCCAAGCTTGCCGCCTTGTCCCTGGAGCGGACTGTAACGCCGGTGACCGTGTTCCTGTCGAAGGCCTTGGCGTCGAACGTCTCGACGAAGCGCGAAGCCGAATAGCCGTGGCCGAAGACGAAGAGCCGCATCCGAGATAGATCGGATATGTCCGTCATGCCGCTCGGCCTTTGACACGCGAATGAACCCGGCCGGCCGGAACGATCTCGTCGACCTCGAGCCGACCGATCCTGAGACGACCGATATCGGCGGACCCGACCTTTGCCCGACCGATCGACAGCCGGCCGATCGCGAAGGCGCCGACCGCGATCACTCCGACGGCGAGCGCGCCGATCGCCAGCGCCCCGACCGCCCCAGCGCCGATCGCCTGGCGGCGGCGCAGCGCGTCGGGCAGGCTGTCGCCGGCCCATTGCAGCGAGTGCCGGGCCTGCTCGACGCTCATTCTGCCAGCCTTGACCGCGGTTTCGCCGGCCGTGACAGTGGCATCACGCACCGTCTCGGCCGACTGCCTCGTCTTCCTGCCCCAGCGCATGCCATTCGCTCCTGACGTTCGGATTGTCTTCGCTATCGAGCGCCCCGACGCGTTCACGCAAGGCGCCAGCACGATCGAGACGGTCCAGCGCCCAGATCGCCATCGCCCGAACCAGCGGCGCTGGGTCCCGCAGCAGTCCCCCGACCATGGGAGCCAAATTCGGATTCCCGGAATTTCCGGCCGCGATCAGGCAGTTGGAGACGAACTTGTCGCGACCGATCCGCTTCACCGGCGAACCGGAAAACAGCGCCCGGAAGCCAGGATCGTCGAGGGCGAGCAGTTCCGCAAGGCGCGGCGCCCGCAATTCGTCGCGCGCGATCAGCTTGGCCTCGCGGGCGTTCGCCGCGAACTTGTTCCAGGGACAGACGGCGAGGCAGTCGTCGCAGCCATAGATGCGGTTGCCCATCGCGGCACGGAACTCGCGCGGGATCACCGCCTTGGTTTCGATGGTGAGGTAGGAGATGCAGCGCCGCGCGTCGAGTTGATAGGGCGTGGGGAACGCGTCGGTCGGACAGACGTCCTGGCAGGCGCGGCACGAGCCGCACAGGTCTCGACCCGGCTCGTCGGCGGGAAGCTCGAGCGTGGTGAAGATCGAGCCGAGGAACAGCCAGGAGCCATGTTCCCGGCTGACCAGATTGGTGTGCTTGCCCTGCCAGCCGAGTCCGGCGATCTCGCCGAGCGGCTTTTCCATCACCGGCGCGGTGTCGACGAAGACCTTGGCGTCGTGGCCGCTGGCGGCGCCTCCGGCCTTGGCGATCAGCCGTGACGCCAGTTCCTTCAGCCGACCCTTGATCAGTTCGTGATAGTCGCGGTGGCGGGCATAGACCGAAATCCCGCCGCGATCGGGCCGCGACAGGATCGCCAGCGGGTCCTCGTCCGGCGCATAGCTCAGGCCCAGAACGATAATCGAGCGCACCTGTGGCCACAGCGCCCTCGCCGAGCGGCGCCGTTCCGCCGTCTCCGGCATCCAGTCCATGGTGCCGTGGCGGCCCTGGGCGAGGAAGTCGTCGAGCCGCGGACCGGCCGCAACGTCGCCGGTGCCCGGCGCGATGCCGACGGCGTCGAAGCCGAGACGGCGCGCGTCGTCCCGGATGAAGGATTTCAGGCGGTCAGGCAAATTGTGGGGTGGGGCCACCATGCGTCAGTTATAGCGGAAGCCTGCGGCCAGCGGAAACCGCCGCGCGGCTCAGAAATCCAGTTCGCCATAATGATGTACCGGCGGCAGGCCGCGCACCCGTTCGCTGAGCAGCGGGCGGAAGGACGGCCGGGATTTGACCCGCATGTACCAGTCCTTGGCCGCCGGCTCGTCGTCCCAGGGAACTTCGCCGAGGTAGTCGAGGATCGACAGGGCGGCCGCCGCCGCCAGATCGGCGTAGGACAGCTTCGTCCCGGCCAGCCAGTCGCGGCTTTCGGCCAGCCAGCCGAGATAGCGCAAATGGTGCTTGAGGTTGGCCCGCGCGGCGCGGATCGCCGCGGCGTCAGGCGCGCCGCCGCCCTCTTGCGGCGTCATTTCCAGCTTGAGCACCCGCTCGCGCACCAGATAGCGCGTGACCTCGCCGTCGAGCTTGGACAGGAACCATTCAGTCAGCCGGCGCGCCTCGGCCCGCTCGATCGGCTTTTCCGGCAACAGCCGGCGGTCGCGCTGGAAGACGCCGCGCGTCTCGTCGAGATATTCGCCCACCACCGTCGCGCCGACGATCGGCGGACCGTTGTCCTCGATCATCACCGGCAGCGTCGCCGCCGGATTGAGGGCGAGGAATTCCGGCCGCTTTTCCCAGGTCCGCTCCGGCAGGAGTTCGGCCCGCTCGCCGTATTCGCCGAGCACCAGCCGCACGAAGCGCGAGGCGGCGGACATCGGATGATGGTGAAGCTTCAGCATGAAAACGGGTCGGGAGCTCTTGCGTGGGGTCGCCGGGCACGGCTGGCGGCGCCGGACCGTGATGATATCGAAACACGCGGCCGGAAGATCAGGCGGTCGCGTTGACCAGAATTGTCGCAGGTCCGCGTCAACGAACCCTGAACAACCTCGCCTCGGTGTTTCCGGGCCACATAGCAGCATCCGTGTGGCTTGCAAGATGTTGCAATCCTCGACCGAAGGGAGTCAAAGCGCTGCGGGCCATGTTCCGCGTCGCGTTTCGATGCCCACGCGCGTCTCTCACCCGGGACCGGCATCGAACGCTTCGCATCGGCCTTCCCACGCAGATCAGAGATTCATCAAGGACGACGCTTTTATGGAAATCGGGACCATCATCGACGCGGTCATCCTCGGCATTACCGAGGGTCTCACCGAGTTCATTCCGGTCTCCTCGACCGGGCATATCCTTTTGCTCGGCCATTTCCTCGGCTTCCAGTCGACCGCCCGGAGCTTCGAGGTGCTGATCCAGCTCGGCGCGATCCTGGCAATCCTCGCCGTCTATTTCGCCCGGCTGTGGCAGTTGTTCATCACGCTGCCGTCGAGCCCGAGAAGCCGCCGCTTCGTCGCCGGTATCGTGCTGGCCTTCCTGCCGGCGGCCTTCGCCGGCGTTCTGGCGCATGATTTCATCAAGACGGTGCTGTTCGAGACGCCGATCGTCATTTGTGTGGCGCTCGTCGTCGGCGGCATCCTGCTCCTCGTCGTCGACCGGATGCCGCTCACCGTGCGTTATCACGACGTCATGGATTATCCGCTCTCGCTGTGCCTGAAGATCGGCCTGTTCCAGACTTTGGCGCTGATCCCCGGCACCTCGCGCTCGGGCGCCACCATCGCCGGCGCGCTGTTGATGGGCACCGACAAGCGATCGGCGGCCGAATTCTCGTTCTTCCTGGCGATGCCGACCATGGTCGGCGCCTTCACCTACGATCTGATCAAGAATCGGGACCTGCTGTCGCTCGACGATTTCGGGCTGATCGCCATCGGCTTCGTCATGGCGTTCCTGTCGGCGCTCGTCGTCGTCCGCGGCCTGCTCGACTTCGTCTCGCGGCACGGCTTTGCGCCCTTCGCCTGGTGGCGCATCGCGGTGGGTCTGGCCGGTATCGTGGCGATCGTGGCGATCGGCTAACGCGGAATAAGGAATGAGGAAAAGTGGGAACCGGTTTTCCGCCCGCATTCCCCGCTGACCTGCTGGAATCGATCCTATTTCATCGTAATCGAGCGCGAATTAAGAGCCTGGACGCCGACTGGCGTCCAGGCCTTGCGCGATCCGCTCAGACGAATTCTTTTTCGTCCGGCGTCAGGCCGCCGGCCTGCGGTTGCGGCGTGGTGAACTGGCCCTCCGGGCGAAACCGGACGAGATAGGTCGGCAGAATCGCGTCGATCGTGTGCCCCTTCAGCCCGAAGGCGGCGAGGTCGCGGCCTTCAGCGATGGCTTGCCCGGAGACCACGTTGTCCCGCCGCAACTGGCGGACTTGGTCCTCGGTCAGCGGCGCGCCGGGAAGATACCCCATGACCCGCGCCATCGTAGCCGCGGCGCCGAACGGGATCGTGACGAAACGGCGCTTGCGGGCGATCACCGCGAGCATCTCTTCCATCAGCTCGCGGAAGGTGAGGATCTCCGGCCCGCCGAGTTCATAGACGCGGCCGCCCGCCACCGTGCCGTCCACCGTCGCGGCGATCGCCTCGGCGACGTCGCCGACATAGACCGGCTGGAAGCGGGTGTGGCCACCGCCGATCAGCGGCAGGACTGGCGAAAACCGCGCCATTTGGGCGAAGCGGTTGAAAAACTGGTCTTCCGCCCCGAACACGATCGAGGGCCGGATGATGGTGGCGTCCGGGATCGTTTCGCGCACCGCCTGCTCGCCGGCCGCCTTGGTGCGGGCATAGGCGGAGTCGGAGGAGGCGTCCGCCCCGATTGCCGAGATCTGGGTCATTCGCGCGCCGACGCCGCGCGCCGCCTCGGCCACCGCCTGCGCCCCGAAGGACTGCACCGCCTCGAAATTCTGCCGGCCGCTTTCGGCGAGGATGCCGACGAGATTGATCACATGATCGGCGCCCACGACCGCCCGATCCACCGTCCAGCGATAGCGCAGATTCGCCTGGACCGGCATGATCTGGCCCATATTGCCGTTGGTCTGCAAGTGATAGGCCAGATCCGGACGCCTGCAGGCGACACGGATGCGGTAGCCGCGGCGAGCGAGCGCCAGCGTCACATAGCGGCCGAGGAAACCCGAACCGCCGAAGACCACTACTGTCTTGCCCGTGTCGACCGCCATCGTTCCTGCGCTCCTTGCTTGCCTCGCCATGTCGTCGCCCGGTAGCCCGCGCGCAATCGGCTTCGCCTTGCCTCATAACCGGTTCGCCCGCCAAGGTGAAGGCGCGAATGCACCACCGCCTTCCCGTGGTTGTCCGCGCCCGGGCATCGCCGATCGCGGCGCGAAAAAACCGCGTTGACAGCGGCGGGTCCAGCTTCTAATTGTCCGCGCCGTGCCCAGGTGGCGGAATTGGTAGACGCGCACCGTTCAGGTCGGTGTGTCGCAAGGCGTGAAGGTTCGAGTCCTTTCCTGGGCACCATTTCCCTATTCGAGACGATCCGAAACAGTCCGAATAAGAGCCCAACCCCCTAGAAACGCTGAATTCTTGATCCGACGTTGTCCAGCGCGGGCGTGGGTATCCAATTCATTTGTTGGTAGTTTTGTTGGTATCGGCCGCGAAAAGCGGTTGCCCGCACACGGTCGTTCCTCATGAGAGCACCGGACGACGATTGGCAGACGTGGTCGGATTCCCGGTCGTTGCGCCCCTGATCTCGTCCGATGCTCTAAGCGATGCCGTGAAGATTCGGCATGCGGCCCGGCAGCGCATTCGTCTGCGCATATCTGAGCGCTTGGAGGCGTGCGTAAGGGTCCCAGCTCGCGAGCGCTTTGCTCGCCGCGTCGGAGACTTCGAACTCGCCGCATCGCGGGCAGCGGATCATGGCGACATGCGCCGCTTCGGCCTCGCCCCGCTTCGCCGCTCCTTCGCAGATGATGCACCGCATTGGTCGCTTTCCTCCCGGCCTTCGATGAGGCGCCATCCTGCGCCTTCGGTCTTGGAAATGGAATAGCGGCGCCCGTTCACACCGCCGCATGATCGCGGACGCCGCAGAGAGTCTCTCACCGGCTGGTTCAGACGAAAAAAGGGCGGCCTGGTTTGACCGGACCGCCCTGATTGGCATGGGAATGTTGGTTTGTTTCAGCCGCGTTCGCGGCCTTGTCAGAACTCTTCCCAGGTATCGGTCTCGT
>NZ_JAZHLK010000028.1:0-58311 GCF_036549515.1 Aurantimonas sp. E1-2-R+4
TCATCCCCGCCCTCGGCCAAAGGCACGAAGGCTATCACTGGCGGAGTTTTGCTCCGGCCAACAGCCAGATATCCGGCCGCTTCAGTGGTGGATTTTTGCACCGGCGCTCTCAAGCTTGGCCCAGATCAGATGGTGGTCGTTGAATTCGAGCCCGCCAGTCAGAGCGATCTTTGGACCTGTGGGCAGATGCACTTCGGTATCGGCGCGCTTCTTTGCGGCGAGGAAGTCGCGGCTGTCGATCATCGCAGATGTGAGATTGCGATGGTTGACCCGTGATCCGGATCGCGGTGACCAAGGCGACCCAGTCAGACGGAGATAGTGATCGGCAGCGTTGTCGCGAAAGACTTCCATGCAGTTGCGGCGTTCGAGAAAGGACTGGCCGACGGCGATCAAATGTTCGAGCTGGACGGCCTTGACCTCGGTGCCATCCTGTTCACGCTGGCCGCGTTTTTGCGCCTGCTCGTTATCGTCGAGCTTGCGCTCAATCCGGTCGGTGGCGCGGTGGAACATGTTGACCGCCGACCAGAGCAGCTCGTCGAGGTCGTTATTGAGGCTGGTATCCGCCATCGTCGCGACGAGGGCGTCGAAGATGTCGGCGACGGCGCCTTCGATACGGTGATCTTCCGGCACCTCTCGCGGATCGGGGTCGTTTTCGGAATGTCGGTAGCCGTGCAGTTGCAGTTCGGTGCAGATCGTGTCGGTGGGCGATGCGCTGTGGTGCGGCTCGTCAGCGGTGTCGTCGGGATCGGTGAACATGGGATGCTCCTTCGTCGAATCGACCGCGACCGCCGCGGCCTTCATGGCGACGCAAGACGGCGGGCGGGGCGGACCTGCACCCGGAGCGAAGCGAAGGGCCAAAGCGCAGCGAAGGATGGCTGCGACCGGTTCTTTTGTTTCGCGATGGAAAGGCGGCTTAGCCGCCGCCGGAAAAGAACCGCGCGCAGCCATTGCCGGTCCGCGCCGTTTGCCGTTCTGTCGCCCTCTGAGAAGGCCGAGGTCGCGCGTCTCTCCGATGCAGAGGGATATCCCGGACCGGTCGCGGCACGGGACGATCAATTGCGCACCGCCTCCCTCCCTGCCGATTCTGCTCCAGCCATGAAGCGGTCGACATCGTCCGATGCGATCTGGACCCGCATCGCGCTTCGAAGCGCATCGATGCCAAGCAGGCGCAGATCCTCGTTGAAGTCCCCGAGCCGTGGCGACAGAGTGATGGCCTCGATCCCAGCCTCGTGCGCCCGGTCGACCAATGTCTCCATTGCGCCATTTCCAGCCGGGTCGTTGTCACGGGCGATGTAGAGACGGCGCAAGGTTGCCGGGAACAGGATGGCCGCGAGATGGGCAGCAGAGAGTGCAGCCACCGTCGGCATTTCGGGCAAGACCATCCTTAGCGACAACATGGTTTCGATGCCTTCGCCCGTCGCCATGACATCCTGTGCCACCCCAAACCGGACGGCATGGCCGAGCAGATTGCCCATCGCGCGGCGCGGGGTGTCGATGGGGGCCTTGCCGAGATTAGCCTCGGAGAAGCCGTCCGGATTGAGCCACGTCCGATGCGCGCCGGTGATTGTGCTATCGAAGTCGGTGACGGCAGCGACAAGTGCAGGCCATGTCTCGGTCTCAGAATAGCGGTCGGGCAGGTAGTAACAGCGTGGATGGAACCGCAGGTTTGCGGTTTCGTGCAAATCCGTAATGCCGCGATTGCGCAGATACGTTTCTGCGAGTGTACCGGAAATCGGCTGTGCCATGGAAAACAGCCGTCGGACTGCTTCGGGCGACCCGGTGGGGGCCGATGCGGGTCGCGGTTTAGGGTCGGTCTGCGGTTCAGGTTGGGGCAGGTTGAGGAACCGCCGAGCTTCTTTGGCAACGTCCGCAAAATCGACCAGCCCGCAACGCTCGCGGATGATGTCCAGCAAGTCGCCATGTTCGGCGGTGGCCGCATCGGTCCATTTGCCCGCCGCGCCCTTGCCGCTGTCCGATCCTTTGAGGCGGACGAACATCGACCGGCCGGGTGTGTTTCTGACGTCGCCGATCATCCAGTAGCGGCCTTCACGGTGACCGTTCGGGAGATATTGCCGGCAGACCGCCTCGGCATTGCGGGCAAGGCGGCGGGCCAGCTCTGCTGCGTCGCGGGCCATCACACTGCCTCCCGCTCGGCGATGCGCTCGACGGGATAGCGTTCAAGCAGCTTTGCCAGGATTGCGGGACCATGATCGTCGGTCGGCACGAACAGGCGCAGCTTCCAGGAGATGATCTCGGCGAACAGCCCATCGGCTTTCAGGCGCTCGCGCATCGCGTCGGTGAAGCCCGACAGCTCGATGCGATAGGCCCCCATGATGCGGACCTGCCGCAGTTGCAGGCGTTCGGCCAGTTCGAGGATCGTCCGGCCCTCGGTCAATGCCGCGAAAGCGTCATCGGTTGTCAGGGACATCGCACCCGTCGCCGAGGCCGTTGCCGCCCAGGCCGCCGGCACGCGGCGACCGATGATCCGCTCGCCGTCATCGGTCTGGAGCCGGTAGACCCGCGTCGAGTCCGTCGGCAGACGCTTCCAGATCGGGAGCAATAGCCCGGAAACGATATGGATCGTCGTATAGGTGAATTTCGGAACATCCGTCAGTTCGGTCCGCCATGACCGCGCGAAACCTTTCCGGTCGGTCTCTTCCCAATGGGTTTGCGCCATCTCCGCCCGTGCCACGGCCATACGCTCCATCGGACGGATCAACCGCACCCGGGGCTCGATGCTGCCATCGTCACGCATGAGGCTGGTCGTCGGCACCTGCACGGCGGCGCGGTGCGAACGGGTGTTGACGAGCAGGACCGCACGCGGATCGGCGAGATGATCGAGCGCTTCATCGAGCGTCACGGGCCGGTTGCGCTCGCGCCGCGCGAGCGTCAGCAGGGCGGTCTCGGCCGACGTGCCCGCATGGGCGTGGATGACCTGACGGTCGGTGACGGTGAAGCTTTCGGCGGTCAGCGTTTCGAGGCCGATGTCATAGATACCGGCCGCGATAGCGCCTTCGATTCGGGCGGCGAGCAACTCTTCGAAGGCGGAGAACAGGACGTTCTGCACGGCGATGGTGAGCGCCAGCAGCCGATTGAGGAAGGTGGTGATCGGCGGCAGATCGTCCTTGATGCCGTTGGCATCCATCAACGCCAGCCCCGTCGAATCCTCGAAGGTCTGCAGCGAGCAGCCCTCGATCTTGCCGCCGACCAGAAGCAGATAAAGCTGGCGCAACGCGTCGCGGGCATAATGACCTTCGAGATTGTCCTCGGCGCGGAACAGGCCCTGACCGCCGGTCTGGCGCTGGCCCTTGGTGATCGCCCCAAGCGTGTCGAGCCGCCGTGCGATGGTGGAGAGGAAACGTTTTTCCGCCTTCACGTCGGTGGCAATTGGCCGGAACAGCGGCGGTTGCTGTTGGTTGGTCCGGTTGGTCCGTCCCAACCCCTGGATGGCGGTGTCGGCCTTCCACCCGGCTTCGAGCAGATAATGGACCCGCAGCCGCCGGTTCCTCGCGCCGAGATCGGCGTGATAGGACCGGCCCGTACCGCCCGCATCTGAGAACACGAGGACGCGCTTGTGGTCGTCCATGAAAGCCTGCGCCTCGGCCAGATTGGCCGATGCGGCGCGGGTCTCGACCGCGAGTCGGTCGATGCCGTTGCCGCCCGACTTGCGTACGATCCGCCGCGAGCGGCCCGTCACCTCGGCCACTGTGTCGGTGCCAAAATGCTGGACGATCTGGTCGAGCGCACCATGCACGGGCGGCAGCGAGGCAAGCCGCTCGATCAGCCGGTCACGGCGCGCGACGGCCTCGCGGCTTTCCACGGGTTGACCGTCGCGGGTGACCGGACGCGACGAGAGATTGCCCTCGCTGTCGGTGAACGGCTCGTAGAGCTGCACAGGGAAGGAGTGGGCGAGATAGTCGAGCACATATTCACGCGGCGTGATGTCGACCTGCACGTCGCCCCAGTCCTCGGTGGGAATTTCCGCGAGACGCCTTTCCATCAGCGCTTCACCGGTGGAGACGATCTGAATCACAGCGGCGTGGCCGCCCTCAAGATCGCGCTCGATCGAACGGATCAGCGACGGCGTCTTCATGCTGGTGATCAGATGCGAGAAGAAGCGCTGTTTGGCCCCTTCGAAGGCTGAACGCGCGGCGGCCTTGGCCTGGGCGTTGAGCGTTCCGGTCGAGCCGGTGATGTTGGCCGCCCGCATCGCCGCGTCGAGATTGTTGTGAATGATCGCGAACGCCCCGGCATAGGCGTCGTAGATGCGGATTTGCTCCGGCGTCAGCGCATGTTCGAGCAGCTCGTATTCGACACCGTCATAGGAGAGCGAGCGTGCCGCATAGAGGCCGAGGGCCTTCAGATCGCGGGCAAGCACTTCCATCGCCGCGACGCCACCGGCTTCGATCGCCTCGACGAATTCCGCGCGGCTGGCGAAGGGGAAGTCCTCGCCGCCCCAGAGGCCGAGCCGCTGGGCATAGGCGAGATTGTGGACCGTGGTGGCGCCGGTCGCCGAGACATAGACCACGCGCGCATCCGGGAGCGCGTGCTGCAAGCGCAGTCCGGCACGGCCCTGCTGCGAGGCCGCCTGGTCACCGCGTTCGGATTTGCCCCCTGCGGCATTCTGCATGGCGTGGCTCTCGTCGAATATGATTACTCCCTCGAAGTCGGAGCCCAACCAGTCGACGATCTGCTGGACGCGCGAAACCTTTTCCTCACGTGTGTCGGAGCGTAGCGTGGCATAGGTGGTGAACAGGATGCCTTCACCCAGACGGATGTCGGTGCCCTGGCGGAACCGTGAGAGCGGGGTGACCAGCAACCGCTCCATGCCAAGCGCCGACCAGTCGCGCTGTGCATCCTCGATCAGCTTGTCGGATTTGGAGACCCAGACCGCGCGGCGGCGGCCCTTCAGCCAGTTGTCGAGCAGGATGCCCGCGACCTGACGGCCTTTGCCCGCGCCGGTGCCGTCGCCGAGAAACCAGCCGCGCCGGAAACGAACGGCGTCCACCACATCGTCCGGAGCAGCCGCGACAAGATCGCAGGTCTCATCGACCGTCCACGAACCCGCGAGATGGTCGCCATGGGCTTCGCCGGCATAGATGACGGATTCGAGCTGCGCATCGGACAGGTCGCCTTCGGTAACGATGCGGCGGGGCAGATGCGGGCGGTAGCTCGGGGTGGGCGGCGCGACCGAGGCCATGGCCGAGGATTGGACGAGCTTGGTTGGATGCGCCTGAGACCCGGAAATACGGATCGACTGCAATCCGTAATCCTCATACAGCGCCTCGGTGATCTGCCCGTCGTTGGCGGGCGTCCAGTCGGCCGTGTCATAGGCGAGTTCCTCGCCCTCGGGCGCAGTGAGCGTCGGAGCCGCTCCCGAAGGACGGGTGGCTCGAAGTGCCGCGCTCGGCATCCATATTGCGGGGGCGGACGATGCGACCGGCAAGCGCGGCGGCACATGCTCGGTCGCCCACCGTAACAGCGTGACCACGTCGGGTGCGATACCGGGAGACGCCGGAAAACAGCCGGGATCGTCGGCCGGGCACTTGTCGATCACGGTCAGACGTGTGTCGATGGTGGTCCCATGCCGCGCGTAGGCCGCGCCATCAATCGCGGCGCTGAACACGACGCGTCCGCGCTCCTGCAGCGTCACGAAAGCATCGCGCCATTTCGGTGCATCGGGCGCAAAACCCGCGCCAGTGATCGCCACCAGACGCCCGCCATCGACAAGGCGCGCCAGCGCCGAGGCGATGTGGCGGTAGGTCGTGTCGGCCATACGGCCGGACACATGCGCCGTCGCCGAAAAGGGTGGGTTCATCAGGATAACGGAAGGGCGGATCGCGGGATCGAGGTGATCGTCGATCTGCGCTGCGTCGAAGCGGGTGACGGAATGATCTGGAAAAAGCTGGGACAGCAGCGTGGCGCGGGTGTCGGCCAGTTCGTTCAGGACGAGCGACCCGCCGGAAAGCACGGCAAGGATGGCGAGAAGACCGGTGCCCGCCGAGGGTTCCAGAACCAGATCGTCCGGCGCGATCGCTGCGGCGGTGCTGGCGGCAAAGCCGAGACCGATCGGCGTCGAGAATTGCTGCAGGGCCTGGCTCTCTTCGGAGCGGCGCGTGTGGGTGGGAAGGAGGCCCGCAATCCTGTCGAGCAAAGCGAGCAGTTGGACCGAAGACGCGGTTTTGCGCTTCAGTGCCTTTGCGTATTTGCGCAGAAACAGAATGGTCGCCGCCTCGCAGGCGTCATAACCGGCCTTCCAATCCCAGGCGCCGGACGTATCGGACGCGCCGAAAGCGGATTCCATGGCCGATCGCAGCATGGCGGCGTCGATCCGCGCGCCGCGTTCGAGATGGGGAAGAAGGAGGCCAGCGGCTTGCGCGATTGCGTCGGCCGGATTTGGGACGTCGGATGAGGATGCAGCGGGTGCCGCGAGCACAGATGGTGATGTCATGGGACAGGCTTTCAGGAGAGCGGGAACGGGACGAACCGGCGGGCACTCTCTCTTCCCCGCATCGGCTCGAACCCGTCCCAGCCTTCCTCTCCCTCTCACGTCCCGTCCGAATCCTCACCGGACGGGTCCGGCGGCAGATACGCGTCAAAGGGGTTGCCGTCGGCCAGATGGCCGAACGGCGTGAACACATAGTCGTCACCGTCGCGGCCGACCGCGCAGAGGACGTAGCGGGGTGCTCCGCTCGCCGCGTCCGCGCATTCAGGGCGAGATTGCCGTCTCCCGCCGCTCGCAGAAGTGTCTCGAAATTGCTGCGAGCATGGTCGGGGATGCTCATGGCGCGCCTCCATCGTCATCCGCTATGGTGTCCGCGAGCCAACCATGGGTGTCGATCCAGCCGACGGTCTCACCGGTGGCAAGGTCCATCACATGCGCGCCGCCCCCGAAGACGTCGATACGCGGGCGGGAACAGCTGTTGGCGTATTGGAAGCACCAGCGGCCCGTAAGCCCGAATTCCTTCGCGCAAATCCGCACGAAGGTGATCAGAGATTCCTGATCGCCGGTGACGTCATCGCGCATCCAGGGTCGGGTGCCACCATGTTCGGGTTCGATCGACAGCGCGAAACCGTCCGAGGGCGGGTCTTCCGATACGCCGTCCACGGAGAGCTGGGTGTAGAGATCGAGGGCACGCACGGCGTTCGCGGGTGTGCCCACGTCGAGCAGGCAGGAGAAGTGCGTGTAATAGTCTGCCATGTGAGGCTCCTGAAACGAAAAGAGCCCGGCTGTCTGCCGGGCTCGGTGGATGGGAAATGGGAGGTCCGGGGCAGCCAATGCCGCCCCGGTGTCGGGTTATTCGGCCGCGACCAGATGATCGCTTTCGGCCTCATCAGCGTCGTCTGCCGCGTCCTCGTCATCGGCGAGGAATTCCGGCAGCGCTTCGCCCTCATCGTCACCCGCCTCGTCGGACGGGTCGTCGATGTCGGTCAGTCGCAGCGGCTCGGGCAGCCAGTCATTGTCGGCCAGGAGCCGTTCCGCCTCCTTGGCCATGTCGCCCTTCTTCAGATGATCGATGAGCTGGGCGGCCTGTTCGCCGACACCCTCCCGCACCGCCTCGACTATGCGTGCCTTGGTGACGCGGCCGAGATAATTGGCGGCCGTCGGTTTCCAGCCCGCCTCGATCATGTCGAGCTTGACGGCCTTGGCGAGACGGTTTGCCTGACCGAGACGGCGTTCGAGACCGGCCTTCGACAGTCCTGCGCCGTAGCGATCGACCTTCTCGTAGAGGGCGTTGACGCCATAGCTGACGCAATGGGCGAGCAGCGCCATGCGGCTGGCGTCATCGAGCGCGTCGAGCCAGTCCCACAGCGCCTGGTCGTCCTGCGGGATGTCGGTCTTCCACGCCTCCTGCCGCTCGTTCACCGACTTCGCGGACAGGCTGTCCTTCAGGTCGGCGGACTGGGCGGGGAAGAAGACATGGTGGACCGAGGCTTCGAGGCATCCGGACGAAGCGGCGTATCGCCCGAATGTATCGGTCACCAGCTTATGCAGCAGCGCGGTCATGGCGATGTGCGGATTGCCCGCCACCGCATCGCGCAAAGCGAGCGTCCGGTGCGCGGTCAACTCCATGACCAACCGGTCCGGCAGCGGCTTGATGCCGTCATCCTCTTCGTCCTCCGGGGCCGCTTGTTGACCGGCAACGGAGATGGTGGCACCCGTCGATGCGTCGGACCCGTCCATGCCAGCAGTCGCGCCTTCACCATCCTCCGGTGCCTCGTCCTCGGGGCGGACGTAGCCGCGGTCGATGGACAGCGAGCCGTTGCCGCCGATGCTGACAAATACCCCGGCACGGGCGATCTCGTCGGGATCGTAGATGAACGGTCGCGACTCGAAGGTGGCCAGCGCCGTTTCGATCTCGCCGAGCCGTTCGTCGATCTCCTCGGGCAGTTCCTCGGCTTTCGCATGATCGGCTTCGAGCTCGGCATATTCGGCCTCCAAGCTCACGATCATCGCCTGTTCCTCGTCGGTCAGATCGACCGGCGTGCCGTCGATCCGGCGCAGGCCGTAGGCGGCGTCATAGGGCATGTTGACGGCGACCTCGATCCACTTCCAACCCTCTTCGGCGATCTCTGCGGCCATGGCCTTGAGTTTCTCGGTGGCGAGCCGGTCGAGCAAAGCCGCATCCTGCAGCCAGCCGCCATCGTCTGACTGGAACAGGTCTCGCAAGATCGTACCGCCAGCCTCCTCATAGGCCGCGAGCCCGACGAAAACGGCGCGCTTGTCGGATGCCCGTACAGTGGTTTCGGTGAGCAAGCGCCGGATCTGGTAGGGATCCTTGGACCAGGAGGAATCGAGTGCCTCCCAGACCTGTTCCTGCCGGTCGTGATCGGGATTGATGGTGAACGTCATCACCTGATCGAGGGACATCTCGTCGGTTTCATAGAGGTCGAGCAGCTTCGGCGAGACGGCGGCGAGCCGCAGCCGCTGCTTGACGACGTTGACCGGGACGAAGAAGGCGGCAGCGATCTCCTCCTCGGACTGACCCTTCTCGCGCAGGGTCCGGAAGGCGCGGAACTGGTCGAGCGGATGCAGCGCCTCGCGCTGCGTGTTCTCGGCGAGCGAGTCGTCTTCGGCGAGGATGCCGTTGCCCGCCTCACGCACGACGCAGGGCACGGGTGCCGTCTTGTTCAGACGCTTCGCCTTGACCAGATGTTCGAGCGCCCGGTAGCGGCGGCCGCCGGCCGGAATCTCGAACATGCCGGTCTCGTTGCCGTCCTCGTCAACGACGGGACGGACGTGGAGGCTCTGCAGGAGACCGCGTCGGGCGATATCCTCGGCGAACTCCTCGATCGAGACGCCGCTCTTGATGCGGCGGACGTTGGACTGGCTCAGCACCAGCTTGTTGAAGGGGATGTCGCGCGAGGACGACAGGGTGAGTTTCTTGAAAGACATGATCGGTTCTCCGTGATGGGGCGACGACGGATGCCCAGGATGGGCAGAAGAAGCCCCGGTGGGGCTTCTTCACGGAGGAATGGGAGCCTCTCTCTTGCCTCCAACCCGTCACGAAAACCCCTTCACTCCTCTCCCTCTCTTCCGGAGCCGCCGCGGAACCGGAAAGGCGTGATTCCGGCTTTACGCTTCCGCGTAAGCCGGGTCGGCCACATCCCGATCCCGCGCGGCCGCCACCGTCTCGCGTTCCGGCAGAAATCCGAGCAGCCAGTCCGCCGCCTTGCTCGCTTTGGAGGCGGCGCGGACGATGGCGCGGTTGTCCTCCTTCAGGACTTCCAGCCATGAGCCGATGTAGTCGGCGTGCCGCACCGTCGGCACGATGCCGAGCGAAGCGCAGCAGAAAGCCGCGTTCATTTCGGCGATCAGCTCCTCGAAGGCGTACTTCTTGGAGCCGAACGAGCCGGACATGTCGCGGTCGAGCCGGGAAGAATGACCTGAAGCATGCCCGAGCTCATGGAGTGCCGTTCGGTGCCAGTTTATGGGCTCGAAATAGGCCTGCGGCGGCGGCACCTGCACATAGTCGTGCGCGTGCGCGTAGAAGGCCCGGTTGCCGCCGATGCGGAAGTCGATCCCCGTCGCCGCGATCAGCGCATCGACGCGCGGTTCCATCAGACCGACCGGCGCCGGCGGCGCGGCGGTCGCGACGTCTTCGGGCAGGTTCTCGCACTGGTCGGTGTTGAAGACGGTGAAGCGCTTGAGGAACGGGATCGCCTGGGCGTTCTCGCCGGTCTCGCGCACACGGCGCTTCTCGTCCTCCGGCACGAAGCGGTCGGCATAGACGACGGTGGTGCCGCGTTCGCCTTTGCGGACATTGCCGTCGAGCGACAGCGCCTGGCGAAAGGTCAGCCAGCTCTGACCGGGGAAGCCATGCTCGATGACGGCGCCCCAGAGGATCAATACGTTGATGCCGGAATAGCTCCGGCCGGTCGCGGCATTGTTCGGCATGGCGAGCGGTGCCTTGGCGGCCGCCGTCGCCCAGGGCTGGACCCAGGGCACGCGGCCCGCCTCCAGCTCGCCGATGATTTTCGTGGTGATTTCGTCATAGAGGTTGGTCCGATCGCGCTTAGCGCCGGCGTTGCGCTTGTTTCTGGGCATCGCGGTTCTCCGCGACGGGCGCCGAGGGCCTCTCCTCCGGCTTTCAACCCGTCACGGCAAACCCGTCCGCACTCTCACTCTCATTCGGGCCGCATCCGCAAAACCAGAAAGCTGGGTTTGCGGGCAAATGGCGGTACGGATTCCGTGTCGGGCGGAGCGGGGAGGGGGGAGAATTGAGTGAGCTGTGGTCAGGAGTGCTGGGTGCGTGGGTCGAATAGACGTTCAACCTTGAAAAGTCCGGCCATTGGCCGTACGTTGGGTGTATAGGAGATATCAAGATGGTTGAGTCCGTAATGAAACCAACTCGGGGTCGGGTCCGTGGGGAGCGTCTTGAGACGCGTGTGACGGCCGACCAGAAGAGCCTGATAGAGCATGCTGCCGCGCTGCATGGCCGCACGGTGACGGACTTTGTGTTGACGAGCGTTGAGGAGGCCGCCCGCCGCGCGATCAAGGAGCATCAGCGCCTAGATCTGTCGCTTCGTGACAGCCAGGCTTTCGTGCAGGCGCTGATGAACCCGCAGCCGGTGAACGACCGTCTGCGAGATACCGTGCGCCGCTATCGCCAGAGAACCGGTGTCTGACGCGTGGATGGCGATTCCGAGGAAATATGGCGAGTCGAGGTGCTCGGACCTCAGCATGACCGATCTCGGTTCGACAGCGGGGTAGAGACGCTCGATCGATATTTTCGGACGCAGGCCGGTCAGGATGTCAGAAAGCATATAGCGGCGTGTTTTGTGTTGGTGCTGCCCGACAAGGCGATCGGCGGATACTACACGCTATCATCCACTGCGGTGAACCTCACGGAACTGCCAGCGGAGCTTGTGCGCAAGTTGCCGCGATACCCGCTGGTTCCGGCGACGCTTATCGGTCGTCTCGCGGTTGACCGACGCCAGCAGGGAAAAGGCTATGGCCGCTTTCTCCTTGCCGATGCCCTCTATCGCGCAGCGCGGAGCGAAATCGCCTCTTTCGCGGTCATCGTTGATGCCAAAGACGAGAACGCCCGAAGGTTTTACGAGCGGGAGAGTTTTTTGCCACTTCGGGATCAGCCCATGACGCTGTTTCGGCCTATGGCCGATATTGAAGCACTGTTCAAATAGGAGTGGGCGATGGCAAAGGCTGGCGGAGTGCATCCACAGAAAGTCCCGTTTTTTCCGACGGCGGTCGAGCGAAGCCCGTTGCACGAGCAGATTGGATCGAGAGCGGCGCTGATAAGTATTTTTCCAACCTCGAATGTCTGATCGAGTTGCTTTTCAGCCTTTGCTTTTTTGTGTCAACGACGGAGCAAATCCAGGCCAGAGAGGCCGAGTAAAACCACGCCAACGGCGATGGCAGACACGACGCACGAAGGGGTCCGATCGGACCCCTTCGTGCGTCGGCGATCGGGTTTGGGGATCAGGTCGTTGAGATTTCGGCGGTTTCCCGATCGACGGCGTCGCGTGCGATGACGGCGACGTCGCGATCGTTGCCCGTGCGATCCGCCTGTCTGCCTGTCGCTCGGGCGCCGTCCTGGTGACTTTGCGAACCCTGAGGCGAACCGGTTCGCTGGCGGTCCGGCGCGACGCCCTGTCCGGTCGCGCGACTGTCGATCACGCCATTGCGGACCCGCCGGCCGAATGGAATCGCCATCGGCTGGCGCCCTGGCCGGAATACTGGCGCAAACCGGCGGTGGAGACGCCTGCGACCGCCGTCCGGCGGCAAGACGAGGCGGTCGAGGCGGTTAAAGGCGCAGCGAGCGGCAAGCCGACCAACCCGGAGGCTGGTCTTTCGGAAGATCCAGAGGCCCATACGGCAGGCAACCAGAACTAAATCGGCTGCTTCAGATACGGGGAATCAATAGCTGGGTCTGGCGGAGAGGACGGCATTCCTCCCCGATTCCCCTAAGTCGCTGACGGATCGCCGAAAAAAACCCGAGTATCCAGCACTGCAGTGACAGCATGGTGTAACGGTCGATGATGGCGTGGGGCCGGAGCGAACTCAGGGATCGAGAACGCGCCGGGCACTATACTGCATCGCCTACCTTGAGTTTTCGACAATCAAGTCAGTCTGTGACGCCGTGCAAGCGGACCTCAAGCGCGATAAAATTGGCATACAACTCTGCCGCGCGGGTCTGGGAATGCTGAATACATTCGCGCCTGTCTCACTCCCGGGCGGATGAAGAGCGGGTGGCGAGACCGATCATCTCTTGGGTGGTCAACGTCTGGCAATAGCCCGCAAAGGCGGCAAGCGCGTTGACGTGCCGCTCCTTGGAATGGGTGGCGCAGGCATCCGAGATGCAGATCGGATAGAAGCCGCGGTCGGCGGCATCCCGCACTGTGTGGTCGACGCATTGATCGGTGAGGAAGCCGGTGATCACCAGCGTGTCGATGCCGATATTGCGCAGGAGATACTCGATATTGGTCGAGTTGAAGACGCCGGAGGAGGTCTTCGGCAGGACGATATCGTCGTCGCCGGGCGCAAGAGCGCCGAGCACCTTGGCTTCCCACGAATCCTTGCCGATGAAGAATTGCGACAGCTTGTAGTCGAGGCTGCGGTCGCGGCCGTCCCGGGTCATGTTCTCCATCACCGTATACATGACCTCGGCGCCGACCTCCCGGAACGACGCGACGAGGCGCTGGAGATTGGGCATGACGGTCTGGCGCACGGTTGCGTCGAAGCCCGGCAGCGACTCCGCGACATTGTCGTTCCAGACGTAGTTCTGCGTGTCGATCAGGAGCAGGCAGGTTCGCTTCGGATTGAATGGGCGGTTGCGGATGAGGGAAGCATCTTCGGGGCGTTGCATGGACGGACCTCTGGGGCATGGGCTGGGGAATCAGGAGAAGTGTGTCGGCGGCTCCCAGATGGCTCTCGCCGCGAAAAGGCGCTCGAATACGCGTCCGAGCGCGAGCAGCCGGGCCTCGCTGCGCGGCGGCCCGATCAGCTGCAATCCGACCGGCATGCCAGCGGCATCGGACCCGATCGGCAGGGTCAGGGCGCAGAGGCCGAGAAAGCTAACGACACATGTGTTGCGCAGGGCGAGCATGTTGAGCCGCGCATAGGTCGCGTCGTCGGCCAGGTCGGCGATCGGCGGCGGCGTGATCGGCACCGTCGGCGCGACCAGCACGTCGACCTTGGCGAGCGCTTCGACCGCTGCGGCGCCGAGCGCGGCATAGCGGGCCTTGCGCTGCAGATACTCCGAGGCCGGCAGGGCGCTGCCGGCTTCCAGGCGGGCGCGCACGCGTGGATCGAGGGTCGGCAGCCATTCCGGCAGGTCGCATGTCAGGAAGCGGAACAGTTCCGGCGCGACGATGCCGCCCCGGTGATAGAGATCGAAGAGTTCGGCGCAGCCGGGCAGGGCTAACGGGCCGAGCGACGCGCCGGCGGCTTCGAGGGCTCCGATCGCCTCGTCGACCCGTTCTGCGACGCCCGGAGACGTTTGGTCGAAGAAGAAGGATTCGGCAATCCCGACACGGAGATTGGCCAGACTCTCGACGTCTGGCACGGTCTCGCCCTCCAGCGCCTCGAAAGCGAAGGCCGCGTCGTCGACGTTGCGGGTCAGGATGCCTGGCGTGTCGAGGCTCGGGCTGAGCGGTACGATGCCGTCCTGGGACCAGCGGCCCCATGTGGTCTTGAGCCCGACCGTGCCGGTGAAGCTCGCCGGGATGCGGACCGAACCGCCGGTGTCGCTACCGAAGGCGAGTAGCGCCGTTCCCTCGACCAGCGAGACACCGGCGCCGCTGCTCGACCCGCCGGGCGCCCGGTGCACCGTCCGGTCGCCCGGGTTCCATGGCACCGGCCAGTGCATGCTGGTACCGAGGCCGCCATAGGCGAATTCGACGGTATGGGTCTTGCCGGTGACGACGGCTAACTGCCCGTGCAGGCTCCGCACCACAGGGCCCTCGCGGCGCCATGCGGCCGGGAGTTCGCGCGGCGAGCCGGCGAAAATCGGCAGACCGGCAACGCCGTAGAGATCCTTGACCGAGGTCGGGATGCCCTGCAGGGCGCCGAGGTGGATGCCGGCGGAAAAGGCCGCGTCGGCCGCCTCGGCCTGCCGCCGGGCATAAGCCGGCGCCCAGCTTTTATAAGCATTGAGCGAGGGTTCGTGTCTGACCTGAGTCGCCTCGCAGAGCGCAACTGCCCGCAGCGACCCGTCCGCCAGCTGCCGGCTGATCTCGCGAAGGCTCTGTCCGTCGACCGTCCCGCTCATGCGCCCGGCCTCTTCGCGTCTCGCGTCTGGCCGCCCGGCAGGGCGGGTGCGCCGAGCGCCCGCCGCACCGCTGCCTGATCGGGCATCTCGTCGGTGGCGGCGATGCGTTGGAGAAACGGCTCCAGGGCGGTCGGCAAGGGGAAAACCTCGGCCAGCGCGAAGCCGGTGACAAGAAGATGTCGCGAAAACCGCTCCTTTACCGAGGCCGCGTCGTGGCGCTCGATGACGAGGTCGACCAGCGCCCGCGGCAGGACCAGGATACCGTCGCCATCGGCGAGGATCCAGTCGTCCGGCAGGACGGTTACGTCGCCAAGGCGGACCGGGCATTGGCTGGCCACCGGGATGAGCGTCGCATGGGCGGCCATAGGGGCGAGGCCGCGAGCGAACACCGGAAGCCCGGACTCGTCCAGGCCGGCGAGATCACGCGCTGCGCCGTCGACCACCGCACCGGCAGCACCTCGCGCCTTGGCGCGCGTTGCCAGCATGTCGCCGAGCAGCGCGCCCTGTTCCGCTCCACCGGCGGCAAGGACCAGCACCTCGCCCGGTTCCAGCGCGTCGATCTCGGTGAAATGCAGCGGCGGCGCCTTGCGCAGCCGCAATTCCGGACGGCCCGGCAGGAAGGCGATGGTGCGGGCCGGGCCAGCGAAGGCCGTTGTGCCGGACGTGATCGGGCGGAAGCCGGTGGCGCTGCGTTCGAACACATCGCAATCCTTCAGGAGATCGGCGGCGAGCGTCGTCGGAATGCGCTGCAGTTTTTCGGCGATGGCTCTGTGGTCGGTCATGCACTGTCCTCGGGCGACGAATGGCTTGCTGCGGGTTCTGGGAGGCGCCGGCGGCGGTTAGACCATGATGTCGCCCCCGTTCGGGTGGAACGTCGCACCGACATAGAAGGCTGCGTCTTCGCAGGCGAGGAGCAGGGCGGTGGGCGTCACCTCCGCCACCAGCCCCTGGCGGCTGATCACCAGTTCAGACTGCTTCTTCGCTGCCCATTCCGGCGGCAGCTTCATGTCGGTATCGAGGGGACCGGGGCAGATCGTGTTGACGGCAATGCCGTCGCGCGTCACCTCGTAGGCGAGGGAGCGGCTGAAGCCGAGAATGCCGGCCTTCGCCGCAGCATAATGGGTCATGCCCTCGGCGCCCTTGTAGGCAATCTGTGACGAGATGTTGACGATCCGCCCGTAGCCCTTGGCGCGCATCGCCGGCAGGGCCGCGCGGGTGCATAGGAAGACGCTCTTCAGGTCGATCCGGAGCATTTCGTCGAAGGTCGCCGACGTCATGTCGACCAGCCGCGACACGGTGACGATGCCGGCATTGTTGACCAAAATGTCGGGGTCGCCGAGCTCCTCGGCGATGGTGCGGAAGGCCTGCTCGACCGACGGCTCGTCGCCAACATCGGCCTCTACCGCGAGGCTGCGCCGCCCCGTCTCGCGAATTCCTGCGGCAACGGCGCGGGCCCCCTCGCCATTGCGGTCGACGATCGCGACATCGGCGCCTTCGCGCGCATAGAGTTCGGCGATGCCGCGTCCAAGACCCGTCGCTGCGCCGGTGACGACGGCGATCCTGCCATCCAGTTTACCCAAGCCTGTGCCTCCTCTTAAATGCTCCGCCGCCCGGTCAGTAGACCTCGGCGTAGCGCCGGCAGATCTCCTCGGGCGTCCAGTCCCGCGCGATCGCAAATTCAGCCGTCTTGTTGGCGAGATAGGCGCCCAGCAGCGGCTTGGGCAGGAAACCCTGTACTGTAGCGTCTGCAGCGAGGGCGGCCATTGCCGCGTCTACGGACGAAGGTAGGCGGGCGATGCTGCGGGCCTCGCGCACGGCAAGCGTCATCGCCTCAGGGTCCTCGCCGACGGTCGGCTCGGGCATGGCGAGGTTCTCGTCGAGGCCCGCGAGACCGGCGCGAATGATCATGGCGAGGGCGAGATAGGGGTTGGCCGTCGCGTCGGCGGCCCGGAACTCGAAGTTGAACTGCCGCGCGGTGGCTTCCTCCGACTGGCCGAAGATCGGGCAGATCCGGATGCCGGCCTCGCGGTCTCGCACGCCGATGTTCGACCAGATGCCGGTCCAGGCATGCGGCACGAGCCGCAGATACGAGACCGGGGACGGGGCGGTAAAGGCGAGCAAAGCCGGCATGTGCCGGACGATGCCGGCTAGGAAGCTGCCGGCCCGGGCACTGACGTCGTGCGGCCCGGAGGGGTCGTGGCTGACCGGATTGCCTGCCTCGTCCCACAGGCTGAAATGGATATGCACGCCGCTGCCGAGGCCGTCCGGCGACAGGCGCGGCGAGAAACTGACGCTGGAATCGAGGCGCCAGGCGGTGGCCCGCGCCATCTCCTTCAGCGTGACGGCCGCGTCGCAGGCGGCGAGTGGCTCCAGCGGCGGCACGGTCACCTCGAACTGGCCGGCGGCGAATTCCGGCAGATAGCTGTCAACCGGGACACCGGCGGCGGTGAGCGCGGCGAGGAAGGTCTCGCCGAACGCGCCGTGCCGCCGGACGGCGTCGAGAGCATAATTGTCGGCGGTCCGGGCATTCGCGCCGGCATAGACAAATTCGTGCTCGAAGGTGGCGCGCAGGGTCAAACCGGTCCGGGCCTTGAGAGCGGCGACCGCCTCCTTCAGCAGCGTGCGCGGACAGCAGTCCCAAGGAGTGCCGTCGGTGTCGTGGACGTCGCAAAGGAAGAAGCGCTCGGCCGGCGTGCCGTCGCCGAAATCGACCTCGACCCTGGTGTCGGGGTCGGGCATCAGCGTCAGGTCGCCGAAGGAGCCCCAGACGGATTCTGCGATCGTGCCGAGGGCTGTGAACATCAGATTTGTCGGGGTCCAGCCGATACCGCCCCTCAGCCGCTGGTCGAGAAGCCGCGAGGGAAAGCCCTTGCCGCGAACCGCGCCAGACAGATCCGTGTAACAGAACATTGTCAGCGGCTCGCGCAGCATGGCCGGGTTCCTTCTGTCTGGCGGGGGAGCGCTGCGATCGTGCACGGGTCAGCCTCCGAAATTATTGGATTTGCGTAGCTTTTCGAGCTCGGCGATCCGATCCTTGGCCGTTTCGCCGAGCGTCTCGACCACGCCGGCGACCAGGATCTCGACCATCGCCAGCCCGCTGGCGCCGCTGTCGAAGGCGCTGGGAATGCTGACTGGGCAAGCGATGCAGAAATTGGCATAGGCGGCGATCGGCGAATACCAGACGTCGGTGATCAGGACGACGGAGGCCCCCAGCGCCGACGCGCCCTTGGCGAATTCAGCCACGTCCTCCTGGTAGCGCCGGAAGTCGAAGACGACGAGCACGTCGCCAGGCCGCACGTCGAGCAGATAGTCAGCCCACGCGGCATTGGAGTCCCGGATGATGCGGGCGCCGGGCCGCAGCTCCCGCATGTAGTGGTGGAAATAGGAGGCGAGCATCCAGCTGAACCGGCCGCCGAGAAAGAAGACGTTGCGCTCGAGGTCGCTGAGCCGGGCGACGATCGTCGCCAGGTCCTCGCGCGAGAGGTTGCGGGCAGCGCCCTCGATATTGCTGCGCAGGGCATCGGAGACCTGCTGTGTCAGGTCGGCCTCGTCGCCGCGCGGCAGCGCCGAATAACGCGTCAGCGGTCCCTGCAGGCGGACATGGATCTCGTTGCGCAGTGCCTCCTGGAAGGTGGCGTAGCTGGTGAAGCCGAGCCGGCCGACGAAGCGCAGGATGGTGGGGCCGCTGGTGCCGGCGCGCTTGGCGAGTCTGGCGACTGTCTCCAGTCCGGCCACGGGATATTCCCCCAGCAGGGCGTGGGCGACCCGCCCCTCCGCATCGGTAAAGCTCGGCAAGGCGCGGCGCACCCGCTCCTGGATCGAGATATCGGGTGCGGCCTCCGCGGAGGATCCGGGGCGATCTGTCGTCATGCGGCGAGCACCCGGGAGGCCGCGACGGCGCGGGGAAATACGTCGGCGAGAAGCGTCGCCCATTGGCGCTGGCCGGCCTCGTCGCCGATGAGATCTTGGCGGATCTCGATCTCGACATAGGGCAGGCCGGGGCCTTCCGCGTGGAGGGGAATGGTATAGTCGGACTCGGCGTTGACACTGTAAGGCTGGTTGCGGCCGACGCACAGATCGGTCTCGTCCTCCAGCAGCGCGATCAGAGGGTCGCCGATGCGCCAGTCCTTGTCGGCGAGAATGCCGATATCCCAGGGGCGCGGTCCCGGTTCGCCGCCGAAGATCGGCGTGCAGCTGTGCATGGCGAAGAGCACCGTCGGCAGCCCGCGCGCCTTGCGGGCGGCGAGCGTCGCCAGGATCTCGTTGTGATAGGGCGCCAGGATCTCTGACTGGCGGGCCACGACCGCGGCCTCGGACAGGCCGCGATTGCCGGGAACCACGGTGCCGTCGCTCTCGGTCATGATCGACTGGGCCATGCCGGGGCGCCGGTTGCAGTCGATGACGAGGCGCGAATAGGGCTGGAAGACGTAGGCGGCATCGAGGGCGCGAGCCAGTCGTGTGGTCACGCCATAGATGCCGATGTCGTAGGCGATGTGGCGGGCAAGTTGCGTCGCGTCGAGGCCGAGCGTACCGAGGGCTGCGGGAATGGCCACGCCGGCATGGTCGGAGACGAACAGGATCGGCGAGGCGCCGCCCGGGTTCTCCACCCCGACCGGGGCTGGGTCGCCGCTTTGCAGCAGTGTATCGATGATGCTCACGTTCCGGCCTCCTCATCCCGCGGTTGGCGGACCCGAAGCCTCTCGAAAGACTCCGGATCCGCCACTTGCGCTTGCGTCAGTTCTGCGGCGTGACTGTCGTGTCGAAGGTCACTTCGCCGTCGACGACCTTCATGATGGCCACCGGCTTGGAAGGCACGCGGCTGCCCTCCTTGTAGGCGATGGTGCCGGTCACGGCCTCGTAGCCATCGGTGCTGGCGAGCGCCTTGGTCACCTCGGCCGGCTCGGCCGAGCCGGCCCGCTCGATCGCGTCGGCGACGAGGCCCATCGCGTCATAGCCGAGCGCGGCGAAGGCGTTCTCCGGCGCATTGCCGTATTCTGCGGTGTAGGCCTTTCGGAATTCGTCGGCCGGTCCGCTGTCGATGCCGGTATAGGCATGGGTGGTGAAGTAGACGTCGGTGGAGAGCTTCGGCCCCGGAACGCTGGTCAGCAGGTCGGTGTCGAAGCCGTCACCGGCCAGGATCGGCGCCGCGATGCCGGCCTCGCGGATCTGCTTGACGATGATCCCGGCGGTGTCGGGACCGGAGGAGGCGAAGACGCCGTCGACGTCGCCGGCCGATTTCAGCCGCGCCACGAGAGCGGAGAAGTCCTGGTCGCTGGTCATGTAGGAATCTTCCAGCGAGACCTCGCCGCCGAGTTCGGTGAACCGCTCCTTGAAGTATTTCGACAGGCCGGTGGTGTAGTCCATGCCGTTGTCGGTCCACGTTGCGATGTTGCGCAGGCCGAGTTTGTCATAGGCATATTCGGCCATGGCGTGCGCTTGCACATCGTCGCCGAAGGGCACCAGGAACATCTGGTCGCCGACCATGGCCGGCAGGTCCGGCGAGGTTGCGCCGGAGGTCACGAACGGCACGCCGGCCGACTGGAACAGCGGCGCGGCTGCCAGCGCGAAGGTGGTGTCGCTCTGGCCGATGCCGGCCGCGAGATTTTCGATGGACAACGCGCGCTTGGCGGCAGTGGCGGTTTCGCCGGTGTCGTTCTTGGTATCCATGGCGTTGACGTCGATCATCCGGCCGCCGAGCAGGCCGCCGGCTTCGTTGATCATCTTCGCCTTGAGCTTAACCCCGTTCAGCGATGGGCCGTCCAGCGATGCGAGACCGCCGCTGGAGACGTTGTAGAGGGCGGCGATGGAGATTGGCTCCTGCGCATGGGCCGGCACGGAAGCGGCCACCGCAATCGCGGCGACGGCAACCGCCGATAGTTTTGATTTCCAGTTCGGCATGGGACTGCTCCTGGCTAGCCGGCTGATCCGGCGGGGGTTTTGGATCGGGAGACAAGGCGCCCAATCCACGCGAACAGGTTGGGCTCGGCGGTGCCGAACAGCCCGGCGGGGCGATAGATCAGCACCAGCAGCACGGCGAGGGCGACGATGATCTGGCTGGCGCCGAAGATCCCGGCGGCTTCCTCGACGGGGCGCAGGATTTCGGTGAACAGTGTCAGTGCAGCCGCGACGATGGCCGCGCCGGTGATTGAGCCAGTGCCGCCCAGGACCACCATGACGACGAGTTGGAAGGCGAGCAGGAAGGAGAAGGAAGACGGGCTGATCAGGGTAACCAGATGCACCCAGAGGCCGCCGGCTATACCGGCAAAAAAGGCGCCGAGGGCGAAGGCGAGGACGCGGGTGCGCGCCACCTTCACGCCGAGGCAGGCAGCGGCGAGCTCGTTCTCACGGATCGCCAGCATGGTGCGGCCGAGGGACGAATGCTTGACCTGCCAGCAGACGTAGATCGTCGCCAGCACGAACAGGAACACCCACCAGAGCGTTGTCTCGGCAGGCAGTCCGCTGAGGCCCAAGGCGCCGCGAGTGATGCCGCGCAGATTCACCGCGAAGCTCTGGACGATGAAGATCAGCCCGAGTGTGGCGACGGCGAGATAATGGCCGCGCAGACGCAGCACCGGAAAGCCAACGATCACGGCTGCTGAGGCTGCGATCACCCCGCCGGCGAGCAGCGCCGGCAGAAACGCCCATTCCTGTGCGACGAGCAACCCTGGCAGATCCGGCAGCATCAGTCCCTTGCGCGCCGACGGCATGACCAGGATGGCAGTGACGTAGCCGCCGATGGTCATGAAGGCGGGATGGCCAAGGGAAAACAGGCCAACGAAGCCGTTGGTGATATTGAGGCTCACCGCCAGGATGACGTTGAGCCCGGCGAACTGGATGATCGATAGGATGTACGGGTCGAAATTGGACCTGGCCGCCCAGACCAGGACCGCGCCGATGGCCGCCATCGCGGCAAAGCGAGGCAGGAAGGTGTCGCGCCCACTCATGCCCGGCCCTCCGTGTTGCGGCCGAGGAAGCCGTTCGGCATCACCAGGAGCACGAGGATCAGCGCTCCGAACACGAAGGCGTTGCGGTAGCCGGAGAATTCGGGCGGCAGCAGTCCGACGAACAGCACCTCCGACAGGCCCAGCACGTAGCCACCGAGCATCGCGCCCGGGATCGAGCCGACGCCGCCGATCACTGCCGCGACGAAGGCCTTCAGGCCGGGCAGCAGCCCCATCAGCGGGCTGATCTGACCGTATTTGCTGCCCCACATCAGCCCGGCCGTGGCGGCGAGGGCGCTGCCGATGGCGAAGGCCATGGTGATCATGCGGTCGATATTGATGCCCATAAGCCGCGCGACGTCATAGTTCTCGGCCGTGGCGCGCATGGCGACTCCGACCTTGGTGAAGCGAACGAAGCAGACCAGGGCGATCATCAGCACGATGGCCAGAACGACGATGACGACGTCGATAACGCGGAAGCTAAGCGATCCGAGAGTCAGGAGCTGGCCGAGATAGGCCGGCACCACGAAGGTGCGCGGCTGGGCGCTGATCGTAATGACCGCGAGGTTCTCGAGGATGATCGCAACGGCGAGCGAGGCGATGAAGCCGGTTACCTGCGGGGCGCCGCGCATCGGCCGGAACGCCGCCCGCTCGATGATGACGCCGGCGAGTGCCCCGACTGCAAGGACGATCGCCACCGCGACAGGGAAGGGGGCATGCGCCACGGCGAGGCTCGCCAGAGTGGCGAAGGCGCCGATGGTGAAGATGTCGCCATGGGCGAAATTGATCAGCCGGACGATGCCGTAGATCATCGAGAAACCGATCGCGATCAGCGCGTACATCGAGCCAAGGATCAGGCCGTTGATGAGCTGGGCAAGAATGTAGGAACCGGTCATCAGGCCGCCCCGAGATAGGCGCGTCGGACGTCGGCGTCCTGCGCGAGTTCCCTGCCGGTGCCCGACAGGACGAGGGAACCAGCCTCCAGGACATAAGCGCGGTCTGCGATGTCGAGGGCCATGGCGGCGTTCTGCTCGACGAGGAGAACGGTAACGCCCTCGCTGCGGATTCGCTCGAGGATCTCGAAGATTTGCTCGACGAGCTGGGGGGCCAGGCCGAGGGAGGGCTCGTCGAGGAGCAGCAGCTTCGGCCGGCTCATCAGCGCACGGCCGATCACCAGCATCATCTGCTCGCCGCCGGAGAGCCGGTCGCCGGGAACGGACCCGCGCGTCTTCAGGATCGGAAACATCGCCTGGATGTCCCGGATTTCTTTCTCGACCGCGGCCTTGTCCTTGCGCAGATAGGCGCCGATCCGCAGATTCTCCGTTACCGTGAGGTTGGCGAAGACCTGCCGCCCCTCCGGACAATGGGAGATGCCGGCGGCGACGATCCCGTCGGCCTTCATCCGGCCGAGATCCAGAGGTTCGGCGCCTTGTTCGGGCGAAAACAGGATCCGGCCGCTCTCGGGGCGCAGCAGGCCGGAGATGGCCGCCAGCGTGGTGGTCTTGCCGGCGCCGTTGGCACCGATCAGCGCGACGATCTCACCCCTTTCGACGGTGAGGTCGATGCCGCGCAGCGCATGGGTGCCGCCGCGCCGAACGTGGAGATCCTCAAGCCGCAGCATCGGTGCCCTTCCTGCGACGGCCGAGATAGGCCTCGATCACCTTCGGGTTGCTCTGGATAACCTCGGGCGGTCCCGAAGCCAGCACCATGCCCTGGTTGACCACGACGATGTGCCGGCACAGGCCCATCACCATCTTCATGTCGTGCTCGACGAGAAGGGTGGTGATGCCGAGTTCGCCGTGGAGACGGCGAATGGTCTCGCCGAGGTCGGCGGTCTCTTGCGGATTCATGCCGGCGGTCGGCTCGTCGAGAAGCAGGAGGCTCGGCTCGGTGGCGAGCGCGCGGGCGAATTCGACCTTGCGCTGGTCGCCATAGGGCAGACTGCCGACGATTTCCTCCGCCCGGCGGGCGAGACCAAGCACCTCGAGGGCCGCCATGGCGCGCTCGCGGATCTCGCGCTCGGCCTTCTGCGCCGAGGGCAGGCGAAGGACGGTGGGCACGAAACCCGGTCCGTGGCGCATGTGAACGCCAACCATCACATTGTCGATGACTGGCAGATCGCGGAACAGGCGAATGTTCTGGAAGGTGCGCGCCATGCCGAGCCGTGCGTTGCGTTCCGGCGGATTGCCGCCGACCGCCTCGCCGCGAAAGCGGATTGCGCCTGAGCTCGGCTTGAGGACGCCGGTGAGAAGGTTGAAGGCGGTCGTCTTGCCCGATCCGTTCGGGCCGATCAGCCCAGCCAGTTCGCCCTCGGACAGCGAGAACGTCACGCCGTCGAGCGCTTTCACGCCTCCGAAATTCTTGCGGAGGTCGTCGACCGTCAGGAGGGCTTCGGATACCGATGGCATTGAGGAAATGTGCCCCGCCAAGCTCATATGCAGGCCGACGCGGCCCGAATATCTTCCATTTGTTAGAAAGCTAGCACGCATATTTCATTTGTTACAAGTCGGCTTCTGCGCTAAAAAAAGGCTTGCCCGCCGCGAAGGCAAAAGCCTCGGCGAAATGCGACCAGAGGAGTGGGGATGACGATCTACAGTCGGGAAATTCCGGTGGTTCGGGAGCAGACGGCGCTTCTGTTCATCGACGTTCAGAACTACACGGCGCACCGGGATGGCGGGGAATTCAGTGGATCCGGCGGGCCGGGTGCCTCCGAGCGGGACTATTATTTCGAACGGATGGAAAACCTCGCTCTGCCGAACATGCAGCGGCTTCAGGCGGAATGTCGGGCGGCCGGCGTCGAGGTGCTCTACACGCTGATCGAAAATCTCACCGCCGACGGCCGCGACCGCAGCCTCGACTACAAGATCTCCGGCATCGACGTGCCGAAGGGCTCCTGGGATGCACTGGTCGCCGAAGCCATCGCGCCGGGGTCGGACGAGATCGTCCTTCCGAAGACCTCCTCCAGCGTCTTCATCTCCACAAATATCGATTACGTGCTGCGCAATCTTGGTGTGAAGCAGCTGATCCTGTGCGGGGTCGTGTCCGACCAGTGTGTCGAATCAGCGGTCCGCGACGCCTGCGACCTGGGCTATCTCGTGACCCTTGTGCCGGACGCCTGCGCCACCTTCACCGAGGAACGCCAGCAGGCCTCGGTGAAGGCGATCGCCGGCTATTGCCGCCAGCGCACGACGGACGAGCTTCTAGCCGAACTGAGGGCGGAAGCCTGATGGAACTGCGCGACCTCGGGCGGGTGCTGGTCACCGGCGCCGCCGGCTTCGTCGGTGCGGCCCTGGTCGAGACCCTGCGCGCCGATGGTATCGTGGTGACAGCCTCCGATGTCGGGGCGCCTAGCGGGGCCGGCCTCGTGCCGTGCGACATCACCGATGGCAACGCCGTCGCCGCCCTGGTGGCGGGCAGCGCGCCCAACACGATCATCCATTGTGGAGCGGTCTCCGGCCCGATGGTCATGGACGACCGGCCCTTGGATATCTGGCGCATCAATGCCCTGGGCACGGCGCATGTGCTGGAAGCAGCCCGGCGACAAGGAGTCGGCCGTGCAATCGTCTGCTCGACGAGCGAGGTTTATGGCAGCCGCAACGAAGGGGTCGTCGATGAGCAAACCCGGCCCGAGCCCGACAATGTCTATGGTGCCAGCAAGATGGCGGCCGAGCAGGCGGTGATCGGCTACCGCCGGGAGCACGGCCTCGACGCAGCCGCGATCCGCCTCTCGTGGATTTACGGGCCAGGCCGCCGGACGCCGACCAAGCTCGAACGCGTCCTGAAGAATGGCCTCTGCGGCCGGCCGACGGTTCTGGACGGCCGGCCTGAGGACGTGACGCACTACCTCTTTCTGGACGATGCCGTGCGCGGCCTCGTCTGCGCCGCCACGGCCCGATCGCCGCATTGGGCCGTCTACAATGTCACGGCCGGCAAGGGCAGCACGCTCGCAGACACCATCGACGCGATCCGTGCGGTATTGCCCGATTTGAAGGTGGCGTTCGGAGGGACCGACGCGGCGAAGGGCGGTCCGGCGGGCTTCGACACCGCTCGCGCGGCCAGCGCGCTCGGCTATCGTCCCCAGACAGATTTCGCCACGGGTATCCGCCGTACCGTCGAGGCACTCCGCCGGTCGTCGGACGCGAACTGGCGGTGAAGTTTGCAAGGTCAACCTTATGGCGCCGCTGGTCCTGCTTCCCACGATTGCGGTGACGGAGGCCTTCTCTTGCAAACCGACATTTCTTTGCGATTGTCTGCCGCGGCCGAGGCCAAAGAGCGATGCTGCATGTCGCGGACTGTTGCCGTCCAGATGAATGACGGATGGCGGCATCCCCTTTCACGGCAAACTTTCTCGGCCGCCCTCCTGAAAGAAGCAAACTCTCGTCATGGGCAGGATTTGCACCGCTGCGGTCGACCGAATTGCCGCTGCTTCTTTCGTCTCCCTATGTGTATGCATTGAGCATGCCATGGGGTATGCAGATGACTATGTTTTATTTAGCCAACGGAGCGGCTTCCCACGATGGCGCCTGCGAAAATTTCTGCTAGTCGCGTCGACGGCATCTGCACAGCGATCCGCCGGGCGATCATCGAGCGTGCCTTGGCGCCGGGTGACAAGCTGCCTGAAGACGCGCTCGGCGAACGTTTTGGTGTCAGCCGCACGATTGCCCGCCAGGCGCTGGGGCAACTCGCGGCCGAGGGATTGGTGGATCTGCGGCGCAACCGGATTGCGGTGGTCGCCACGCCGACCTTCGAGGAAGCGCGCGACACCTTCGATATCCGCGTCGAGCTCGAGCGACTGGTCGTCAAGCATCTGGCCGGTCGGCTGACCCGCGATCAGGCGGACGAGCTGAATGCGCATATCGCGAAGCAGGACAAGGCCGCCGCTGGCCCCGAGGCCGCTTCGATCCGTCTAGCCACAGACTTCCACGTCCTGTTGGCGCGCATGACCGGAAAGCCCATCCTCATCCGCTATGTTAGCGAGGTAGCCTATCGCAGTGGCTTGTCGCTCACGCTCTATGGTCGGCCCCATTCGCCCAAATGCGCCGTCGACGAGCATCGCAATCTGGTGAAATCCCTCGTGGGGGGAGACCGCGAGGAAGCGATGCGCCTCATGACCGGCCATCTGGAAGCCGTCGCCGCGCGTGCATTCCTTCCTGACGGGGACGCGAAGGCGAAGACCCTGATCGAGATCCTGGCACCTTACGTTGACGGCTGATCCACCCCAGTCGACGCCCACGCGCGCGATTGGAAACCGGTGACGGCGCAAATTTCTCCGCGGCGCCGTTGCATCGATGAGTCTTTCGCGTACAGTTAAAGGATAGAAGTGCCTACGAAACAGATAGGCATCTGCATGCGGATATTTCGGGCAGGCACTGCGAGACGAGATCCCTCTTTCCCATTCCACGCGGCAAAAAATGCCGGCTCACCCCAGTAAACGAGACAGGAGAACGTGTATGATCCGGACCAAGATCCTCGCAGCAGCCGCGGCATTGCTGCTCGTTTCGGGCCCCTCGCTAGCCGAGACGCTCACCGTCGGCGCCAATGTCGGCAACGTCCCGTGGGAATTCCAGGACGAAAAATCCGACATCGTCGGCTTCGAGGTCGACCTGGCCAACGAAGTCGGCAAAAGACTCGGCTACGAAGCGGTCAAGTTCGAGAACATCCCCTTCAATGGTCTGTTCTCTGCAGTCCAGTCCGGCCGGATCGACGTGGCGGTCTCGTCGATCACGATCACCGACGAGCGGCTGAATTCGGTCTCCTTCGCGCAGCCCTACTACGACAGCGACCAGTCCTTGGCCGCCCGCACCGATTCCGACGTCAAGAGCAGCGCCGACCTGAAGGGCAAGTCGGTCGGCGTGGACACCGGATCGACCGGCGACATTTACGCGACCGAACGCTCCGACGCCTGGGGGCTGTCCGGTATCAGCCGCTACGAGGGCCTCGCTCCGGCCATGCTCGATCTGGCTGCTGGCCGGATCGACGGCTACGTCTCGGACATCCCGGCCGTCGCCTATTATCTCAAGGACAAGCCCGAAATGACCGTCATCGAACGTCTGAAGACGGGCGAGCAGTATTCCATGATGTTCGCCAAGGACAGCGAACTGGCTGCCAAGGTCAATGAGGTGATCGGGACGCTGAAACAGGAAGGCTTCATCGCCGGCCTGCACGAGAAATGGTTCGGCACCAAACCCGAAGATACGACCAGCACCGTCGAAGTGCGCGACATGCCGAAGCCGAAGTCGTAGCCGGCTCCAGCCCGAGCCTCGCCGGCGGTCTCTCAGCCGGCGGGCCCTTTCGTCCGGCCAAGAGTTTCAGATCCGATGGACATCGTTGCGACGTTCTTCAACATCGACGTCCTGATCCGCTACTTTCCGCTTCTGCTGGAGGGGCTCTGGCGAACGGTCACCCTCGGCGCACTGTCGATCGTCCTCGGACTTGTCGGCGGCCTGGTCCTGGCGATGCTGCGACTTTACGGCGGGGCATTGCTTCGGTTCGTCGTGATTGCCTATGTCGACGTCTTCCGTGCGCTGCCGGTTCTGGTGTGGCTGGTGATCGTCTACTACGCGCTCCCCTTCGTCGGGATTCGTCTTTCGGCTTTCGCCTCGGCGACGACGGCGCTGACCATGATTTCCAGTGCCTATACGGCGGAAATCTACCGCGCTGGGATCGAGGCGATCCCGCGCGGCCAGTTCGAGGCGGCACAGTCAATCGGTCTGGGGCAATGGCACCTGATGCGCGACGTGGTGCTGCCGCAGGCGATCCGGATTGTCATTCCGCCGCTCACGAACAACTCCATCAATGTCATGAAGGATACCGCGCTCGCCTCCGTCGTGGCGTTGCCGGACCTATTGAAGCAGGCGACGCAGGCCCAAGCGCTGGCGGCCAATCCCACTCCGCTGATCGGCGCGGCGCTTCTGTATCTGCTTTTACTTCTGCCGCTGGTGCGGCTCGTCGCCGTATTCGAGGCACGCTACGCCAAGCGGGGAGGGCGCTGATGGCAGACCGCGACGCCACTTCGGGCCCGATCATTTTGATGCGCGGTGTCGGCAAGCGGTTCGGAAAGTTCGAGGCGCTTAAAGGCGTCGATCTGGAGGTTGCCGTCGGGGAGGTCGTGGTGCTGCTCGGACCCTCGGGCTCGGGGAAGTCGACGCTGATCCGCTGTATCAACCTTCTGGAAGAATATGATTCCGGTGAGGTTTTCGTCGATGGCATTCGGGTGGAAAAGGGCCCGCATTTGCAGAGCGTGCGCCAGGAAGTTGCAATGGTCTTCCAGGCCTTCAATCTGTTTCCGAACCACACCGTGCTCGATAATGTCGCGCTTGGCCCCGTCCGGGTCCGCAAGCTGTCCTGGGAGGATGCAAGGGCGAGGGCAGCCCGGCTGCTCGATCGGGTCGGTATCGCCGAGCAGGCTGACAAATATCCCAGCCAGCTTTCCGGCGGACAGCAGCAACGGGTCGGCATTGCCCGGGCGCTGGCGATGGAGCCGCGCATCCTGTTGTTCGACGAACCGACTTCGGCGCTCGATCCGGAAATGGTCGGCGAGGTGCTCGACGTCATCAAGCGGCTGGCCGGGGACGGGGTCACCATGTTGCTGGTGACCCATGAGATGGGCTTCGCCCGCCAGGTGGCGGATCGCATCGTCTTCATGGAGGCTGGCGAAATCAAGGAGATCGCGAAGCCCGACGTGTTCTTCACCCAAACCCGCAACGAACGAGCCCGCGCCTTCCTCGACGCGGTGCTCAATCATTGACCGGCTTATCCTGACGACGGCCCACAGATGGAGCGATCCGGTTGTTCCCGACCCTTCGTCCGGCACACGCCAAGTATGACACGTTTGAAAAGGCTTGATATGGCTCTCGATATCGATTTCGCCCGATCCCAGTTCCCGGCCCTCGCCGGCGAGTGGGTGTTCATGGATAATGCCGGCGGCAGCCAGGTCCTTTTGCGCGTCGCCGAGCGGGTGTCCGACTACCTCCTGACCTCGAACGTCCAGACAGGAGCCACCTACGCGCCAAGCCAGCATTCGACCGAGCGGGTGCGCGAGGCGCGCGGGGCTTTCGCCCGCTTCGTCAATGCCGCCGATCCGGCCGAGATCGTCATGGGCGCCTCGACGACCATGCTGATCCGTATTCTGTCCGAGGCGATGACCGGAAAGCTGAAGTCCGGCGACGAGATCATCGTCACCAACACCGACCACGAGGCCAATATCGGCCCCTGGCTCAAGCACGAGGCCCGCGGCGTCACGATCAAGGTCTGGCGCTGCAATCGCGAGACGCTCGACCTCGACCTGGGAGATCTGCGAGCTTTGATGAGCGACCGGACCAAGCTGGTCTGCGTCACCCACGCTTCCAACATCCTCGGCACGATCAACCCGATCGCCGACATCGCGGAGATCGTACATGAAGCGGGCGCCGAACTTTGCGTCGACGCGGTCGCTTATGCGCCACACCGGGCCATCGACGTCCAAGCGCTGGGTGCCGACTATTACGTCTTCAGCGCCTACAAGGTATTCGGACCGCATTTCGGGGTGATGTGGGGCAGCAAGGACAAGCTCCTCGAACTCGACAACGTCTACCACTTCTTCTTCGGCAAGGACTCCGTGCCGCACAAGTTGGAGCCGGGAAACATCAACTACGAACTGGCGCACGGCTCGGTCGGCGCGATCGACTATGTCGAGGAGCTTGGCCGTATGGCCGGGGCAGGTCCCGGACGGCCGGCGATCGAGGCCGGCTTTGCCGACATCGCCGAGCAGGAGCGGGCGATTACCGCGCGGCTGCTGGATTTCCTCGACGGTCGCAATTCGATCCGCATCGTCGGCCGGCGAACGAGCGCCATCGAAGAGCGTGTCGCGACGGTAAGCTTCACCGTCGGCAATCGTCACGCCAAGGCGATTGTCGACCAGATCGACCCGCACCGGATCGGTATTCGCCACGGGGACTTTTACGCCCGGCGCCTGATCGAGGATCTCGGCCTGATGGGGCAGGGCGGCGTGGTTCGCGTTTCCATGGTCCACTACAACACGCTCGCCGAGGTCGATCGGCTGATTGCCGCGCTCGAGCCGGCACTCTAGCCGGCCGGCCACAAGCCGTCGTACGCCCCCTGTCTTCGAGTTTTTCTGATGCGCTTTGATCTCGTCATCCTGAACGGCACCGTCGCCACCGCGTCCGACGTTTTCTCGGCAGACATCGGAATCAAAGACGGTGTCATCGCGCAGATCGGCGGCGATCTTGCCGACGCGGCCGAAACCATCGACGCCTCCGGCAAATATGTCCTGCCGGGCGGCATCGACAGCCATGTCCATATCGCCCAGCCGTCTGGCGAAGGCATCGTCATGGCCGACGATTTCGAGAGCGGCACGCGCTCGGCGCTGATGGGTGGCAATACCACGATCATGCCCTTCTGCCTGCAGGAAAAGGGGCGGCCGCTGCGCGAGGCGCTGAAAGCCTATCACGCCCTCGCCGAGGGCCAGTGCTACACCGACGTCAGCTTCCACCTGATCGTTTCCGACCCGTCCGACGCCGTGCTCGGTCAGGAACTGCCAGCGCTGGTCGAGGACGGCTACACCTCTTTCAAGGTGTTCATGACCTACGAGGACCTGCGGCTCAGCGACGGTCAGATCCTCGCCACCATGGACGTTGCCCGGCGGACCGGCGCGCTGGTGATGGTTCATTGCGAGAATGAGGATGCGATCCGCTATCTGATCGGCCGACACGAAGCCGAGGGTAACGTCGCGCCGACGGCCCACGCATCGACCCGGCCCATCGCCGTCGAGCGAGAGGCGACGCACCGCGCCGTCTCGCTGGCCGAGGTCGCTGACGTGCCGCTGGTCATCGTTCATGTCTCGAACCGGGAATCCATGGAGGAGATCGAGCGGGCACGCAAACGCGGCCGCAAGGTGATCGGCGAGACGTGTCCGCAATATCTGATGCTGACGTCCGCCGATCTAGACGGCATGGATTGGGAGGGAGCCAAGTTTGTCTGCTCGCCACCGCCGCGCGATGTCACCAGCCAGGAGGCCTGCTGGGACGGCCTTGAGCGCGGCGTCTTCGATCTGTTTTCCTCCGACCATTGCCCGTTTCGCTACGACGATACGGCCGGAAAGCTGAATCCCAAGGGCGCCAAGAACTTTCGGCATATCCCGAACGGCATTCCAGGCGTCGAGACACGGCTGCCGATCCTGTTCTCCGAAGGCGTGCTGACCGGTCGGATCGATCTGTCGCGCTTCGTGGCGCTGACGGCAACCAACCAGGCGAAGATCTATGGCCTGTATCCGCGAAAGGGCACGATCGCGGTCGGCGCCGACGCCGACATCGCGATCTGGAATCCGGGGATAACCCGCTGCGTGCGTCATGCCGAACTGCACGACGGCGCCGACTATTCGCCCTATGAAGGACTGGAACTGACCGGCTGGCCGATCACCGTCGTGCTGGGCGGCAAAGTGATGGTGCGTGACGGAAAACTGGTCGGAAAGAGGGGCGATGGCCGCTATCGCTCGCGAAGCCGTTCGGCCCTTCTCGATGGCCGGAGCCCGGTTCTGGGGTGAAAAGCGGCGAGACGTTGACCTGCGATGCCGTCGGAAAAATGGTCGTGCGATCACGTGGGCCTCGGCACGGCCCGTACCAGGTGGGCAATCCGCGCTCGCGGTCGGCCGAGCCCATGATCCGTTGACAGGATGGCGCCGCGCGAGCCTTCATCGCTGATGGAAACATGGCGTCACGATCTTTTCTCGCTCTCCCTGTTCATCCAGATAAGCGAGGCGCGCAGCATCACTCGCGCCGCGGAGCAAATGAACGTCGCCACCTCTGCGGCGAGTCGCCCTTCTGGAGGACGAGGCCGGGCTGCCGCTGCTAATTCGTAAGCCGCATGGCGTCGAGTCGACCATAGCCGGTCTGCTCGTGCTGCGTTATGCGCGCGACGTCATGCATCTTGGCCGGCAACTTCGGGACGCGCTGCGCGCGCTGTGCGCGGATTTTCCGGCGGAGTATCACCGCGCGCACGGCGCCGCCGAGACCTATCCCGAGGAATTCGGCGGCTCCGGCCTGGGCCTCATCGAGGCGTCGATTGTTGTGGAGGAAATCAACCGGGCAGAGGGGGAACGCGGGCCACTGCCACGGTCAGATGTACAATATGGGCACCTTGCCGCCGTTTCCATCTCGTTGAGCGCCAGAACCGAATGGGCATAGGTGCCACCAGCGCCCATCTCGGCGGCGACCCAGATCGCTTCCATAATCTCGACTTCGGTCGCCTTATGCCGCAGTGCCGCCTTCGTGTAGCCCTTGATGCAATAGGGGCACTGGGTGACATGGGCGGGCGACGGCGATCAACTGCTTGGTCTTTGCATCGAGAGCGCCATCGGCGAACACAGTCTGACTGAACACCTTGAACACCTCTTCAGCGTCCGGCGTCAGCGCCTTGCGGCGCTGTGCCAACGCATTGGTGCTCGTCGGGTATAGCAAATCGGACATGAGTGTTTCTCCTGCATTTTCCTAGCGGTAACCGATATTCATAACGTAGTCGCGCAGCAGGTTCTCTTCCTGCTGGACCTCTTGCAGCAGCATTTGAAGGACATCGCGGGCGTTCAGAACACCCAGCGGCTTGCCGTCCGGATCGAGAATCGGGACGTTCTTGAAGCCGCGGGTCTTCATGAGCTCCCAGACCTCGTGCAGCCAGCCATCGGCGCCCGCGGTGGTTACATCGCGGGTCATCGACTCGACCACCGGCGCGGTGCAACTGGCACCCGCGCAGCGTCCGGTCTGACGCACGACATCGGTCTTGGTGAGCACCCCGGCCAGCCGGCCTTCGGCGTCGCAGACCAGCAGCATGTCACGGCCGTTGTCCAAAAGCCTTGCCGCCTGTAGGAGCACCGCGTCCAATTCGATGCAGAAAAGGCGCTGGCGTGCGGCGGACATAAGCCTCTGGATTAACATTATGGCCTCCTATTCGGACCGGTGCGATGCGGGAAACCGCCACGATGCCGACCGCAGCGCCGGCGGGTCGATCCTGCGGCATTCACATCTTCTCCTCGACGATACGGTCGTCCTTGACGCCAAGGTCGTGCAGCGCCTCGCGCACCGCATCCATCATCGGTGGCGGGCCGCAGAGATAGCAGCGACGCTCTGGTTCGACGAACTGGCGCAAATAATCCCGATCAAGTCTCTGTTGGGGGACGCTGGTGCCGCGCTCGTCCGCAACGAAGGCGGTTCTCAGCCCCTTCATCGCCTCGAACCTGTCGCGCCAGATGATGTCGGCTTCGGTCTTGTTGGCAAAGACCAGCGTCGATCCCTCAAGTGTTCCGTGGTCGTGCAACCGTTTGCGCAACACCGCGATCATTGGTGTGATCCCCGCCCCACCGGCGATAAACACGCCCGGTCCCTGATCCGAGATTGCGCCGAACGGTCCTTTGATTTCTACCTCGTCGCCCGCTTTCATCACACTGATCTGCTCGGTCACGCCATGGTGGTCGGGATAGGACTTGATGATGAACTCCAAAGTCGGCTCATGCGGTAAGGTCACCGGGGTAAAGGGGCGGCCCTCGTCTTCCCAGCCATCCTTGAGAAGACGCAGTTCCACTCCTTGGCCCGGGCTGTATTCGAACTCTTCAGGCCGGTCGAAAACCAGATGATGCGTATCGTGCGTGACCGGCTCGATATGTTTCAGTGTCATTCGAAATTTCATGGGGCGCCTCCTTCTTCTCTAGGCCGACCGATGCCGCCGCCGTCCGGGCCCTTTGCAGCGTGCGCGCGAACGGACGTCATCTTCAATCACGACCTCGGAACGCCGCGATCAGCAGCAGGATCATCAGGATCCCATGGATAGACGTGCACCGCCTTGACGCTCGCATAGATTATCCCCGGATCGGAACCGTGAACGTAGTCTCAAACCAGTTGTCAGATTCGGTTGCAGGGGGATCAACCGACCCTTCTCGACGTCTCGGGCAGCGGCAGCTTGCCAAAATCGATTGCGCTGCATGTGAGGATCGTTCCGCTTTCATCGACGGTCATGCGGACCCGGCGGCTCGCCGCAAAGAACGTCAGCCGGATCTTGCCCGCGTCTTCGTCCTCGCCGCGCTCGAACCGGCTGGTGATCGTGCCGTCGCGCATACCCTGTTTCAGATCATCCGCGTCGATCCGGAACGCTTTGGCGAGCACATCGGCGTCGATCTCGATCGCGTCATCGGCAAAAGCGATGTGAGTCATTGGCCTTCTCCACTTCTTCGCGCTTCATAGGGCTCACGCAGCCGCGATCAACGATCCATCTGGTTCGTCGCCGGGCCAGGCGCAGTCCGCCACCGTTGTCCGGTCAAGCTCCGTCATAAAGGCCCCACGCGCAGCGGCGAGTTTGGGTTTCAGGCGGCACCGCGGTTGCAGCACACAAGTGCCGCCATCCGCACGAAAACACTCGACGATGGCGAAACGCTGCTCGAGGTGGCGCACAACCTCGCCGACCGTGATCGCATGTGCCGGCCGCGCCAGCCGTAATCCGCCACTCCTGCCGCGCTGCGCCCGGACAAAGCCGCCGCGACCGAGATCCTGCACCACCTTGGCCAAATGATGCTGAGAGATCGCGAACTCCTCGGCGATCTGTCCGGTCGAGATCGACTCGTCCGGCGCTCCTGCCAGCCGCATCAGAACCCGCAAGCCGTAGTCGGTGAATGACGCCAGTCGCATCGGTGCTCCTTAAAATGGTGTTGACAATACGAAATATACGGAAAGATAATGCGTATTGCAAATTCCTATTAAGGATGGCTTCGGACAGCCGAAGCTCCGAGCGGGTGGATGTGATGAGCCGATCCGAGGTCGCGAGCGACGCCGAGGCATCTGATAAGGACGACCGGAAACGGTGGGGCCGGGCGGTCCGGCGGATTATCCAGTTCTCGTCGGCGATGGTGGGCTGATTCCAGCTACCGGACGGATGCATCCGCAGGCCATGGGCGGACGAATTTTGTAGTCGCCATCACGCCTTTCTTCCCTGCGGCGGGACATCGTGCATCCAGCATCGGTGAACGGTCGACGGCGGCGCGTCGCGCAATGCAGCGCTGCCAAGGGTGCTGAGCGCCAAGAAGAGGTTCAATGAAGATTATGGCCTATGCGGTTTTTCACACCACCCAAAACGATCGCAAGCCGTCCGGCTGGAAACGCTGGGTCTATTCGACGAACCATAAAGATATCGGGACGCTCTATCTGATCTTCGCGATCTGCGCGGGCATCGTCGGCGGCGGGCTCTCCATTGCGATGCGCATGGAGCTCCAGGAACCGGGCATGCAGATCTTCGGCGATCCGCAGCTCTACAACGTGTTCGTGACCGCTCACGGCTTGATCATGATCTTCTTCGCAATCATGCCGGCGCTGATGGGCGGGTTTGCCAATTGGATGATTCCGATCATGATCGGCGCGCCGGACATGGCGTTCCCGCGTCTCAACAACATCTCGTTCTGGTTTCTCGTTGCGGCCTATCTTCTGTTCGTGACGTCGCTGTTCGTCGAGGGAGCTCCCGGTTCCAACGGCGCTGGCACCGGCTGGACCCTGTATCCGCCGCTTTCCACGATCGGTCATCCAGGTCCTGCTGTCGACCTGGCGATCGTCTCGATCCATATTGCTGGCGCGTCCTCGATTCTGGGTTCGATCAACTTCATCACCACCATCCTCAACATGCGCGCGCCGGGCATGACCCTGCACAAGATGCCGTTGTTCGCCTGGGCGGTTCTGGTCACAGCCTTCCTGCTGCTGTTGTCGCTGCCGGTGCTCGCCGGAGCGATCACCATGCTGCTCACCGACCGCAATTTCGGCACGACCTTCTTCGATCCATCGGGGGGCGGTGATCCGATCCTGTACCAGCATCTGTTCTGGTTCTTTGGCCATCCGGAAGTCTACATCATGATCCTGCCGGGTTTCGGCGTGATCAGTCACGTCATCTCGACCTTCTCGAAGAAGCCGGTGTTCGGCTATCTCGGAATGGCCTACGCCATGGTCGCGATCGGCATCGTCGGCTTCGTGGTGTGGGCCCACCACATGTTCACAACGGGCATTTCACTCAACGCGCAGCGCTATTTCATGTTTGCGTCCATGGTGATCGCTGTGCCGACAGGCATCAAGATCTTCTCTTGGATCGCGACGATGTGGGGCGGATCGATCACCTTCCGCGTTCCGATGCTGTGGGCGGTCGGCTTCATCATCGTGTTCACTATCGGCGGCGTCACCGGCGTGATTGTCGCCAATGCCGGCCTGGACCGCGTGCTGCACGATACCTATTACGTCGTCGCGCACTTCCACTACGTCCTGTCGCTCGGAGCGGTCTTCGCCATCTTCGCCGCCTGGTACTACTGGTTCCCGAAAATGACGGGCTACATGTACAACGAGACGATCGGCAAGATTCACTTCTGGACGACATTCGTCGGCGTCAATATCCTGTTCTTCCCGCAGCACTTCCTCGGCGCCGCGGGTATGCCGCGCCGCTATATCGACTACCCGGAAGCCTTCGCCGGCTGGAATTTCGTTTCCTCGATAGGCTCCTACATCTCCGGCGTTGCGCTGTTAGTCTTTCTCTACGGCGTGTGGGAGGCCTTCGCCCGGAAGCGACTTGCCGGCGCCAATCCCTGGGGCGAAGGCGCGACATCGCTGGAGTGGCAACTGTCGTCGCCGCCACCTTACCATCAATGGGAAGAGCTGCCGCGCGTCCGTTAAGGACGGCACGAATGGCGCGATGGAAGCGTGGAGTTACCCGCAACTTTGCTCGACCCAAAAGAAGAACTGGACGGACGACCCTGCGGCCGCAAGCACCGACGTCGATGCGCGCAAGCTGGCCGCGATATACGGCCGCGGCGCCCCCCATGTCCGGCGCAAATTCCGGCTGAAATGCTATCGCTGTGGTTCAAATGAGATCGAGTATCGGGTTCGAGCCAACGAACATTGCTCCGTTGGCGCCGAACCCATTTGCTCTTTCATGATCCGCTGGCCGCTCTCCGGCCTTCTCCTCCGCCGCTCGCCGGAGGTTCGGCGCGAGGCAGCCGTCCTGGTTACGGTGCATGGCGCGCAAGGGATCTGGATCGAAGCGCGCGAGCGGCCGCGGGGCAGCGGTGCGAAGCGAGCGCCGGGAGGCCGACTATCAGCGCCAGTAGCGCTACTGGACGGCCGTCATGCGCGAGATCAACCGCGGTTCATTCGAGCGAACGGCCGTCACGCCTCCACGTCGGACGTTCCATATTTCCATCTAGATGCGGCGGCTCCGGCAACCGGGTTTCTTCGCGACGCCGACAGCCCGATGGCGCGAAATGATGAATGCGCCTCGAACTCCTGAGAGCCGAGGCGCAGGCGTTTACTTGGCAGCGGATACGACGACTTCGATCAGCACGTCCTTGCCAAGTTCGGCAACACCGATTGTCGCACGGGTCGGCAGGTGTTCGGCCGGGATCCACTCCAGCCAGGCTTCGTTCATGCCGTCCTTCTGGGCAAAATCCGAAATATAGATCATCGCCGTCAGAAGCTTCTCCTTCGAAGAGCCGACCTTGGCCAGAAGATCGTCGATCTTGGCGCAGATCTCGGCGGTCTGGCCCTTCATGTCCTTGGACTTGTCGTCGGCGACGAGGCCGCCGAAATAGAGCACGTCGTTATGCTCAACGACGCGATGATTGATCTTGGTCTGGATATGGCGAGTGATCACGCGGAGTGTCCTTGGTCTGGCGTGAGTGGTGATCCGGAGGCTCTGGCCCCCGGGGCGAAACGGGTGATGGAAAATGGCGCGATCGGCGCGTTGGTGCGGCCGCCGGAGACCAGTTCGGCCATGATCTCGCCGACCCCTGGCCCCATCTGGAAGCCATGGGCCGAAAAGCCGAAGGCGTGATAAGCGCCCTCCTGCGTCGATGATGGCGAGATCACCGGGATGTCGTCGGGCATGCGCCCCTCGATGCCGGCCCAGGATCGCACGATCGTCGCGCCGCGCATGATCGGGAAGATCGCGATCGCGGTCTCGGCGGTCTGCTGCAGTTCGCCGAAGACCATCTCGGACACGTTGGTCTCGGGTCTTGCCCGGCCGAGCCTCCCGCCACCGATGACGACGGTTCCGTTGGCCATCTGCTTGAAGGAAAGCGGCCGACCGGTGCCGCCGACCACCGCGTCGCAGAAACGCGGCATGCGCTGAGTGACGATCATCATCGGGGCGATCGCCTCAACCGGCACCGGTTCGCCGAGCTGGCGGGCGATCTCGCCGGCCCACGCCCCGGCGCAGTTGAGAAGCCTGCGCGCGGTGAAGTCGCCGCGATCGGTCCTCGCCCTGAAATCGGGACCGACCCGTTCGACCGTGTGGACGCGACAGTTCTCCTCGAAACGGACCCCGAGCGATCGCGCCTTGCGCTGGAAGGCGAAGGTCGTCTGGTAGGGCAGGGCAAAGCCATCGTCGAGGCTGGCGAGTCCGCCGACGCAGTGCTCGGCCACCGCCGGAAGCTCCTCGCGCAGGCGCTTCCGGTCGAGGATGACCTCGTGTTCGAACCCCATGGTCCGCAGGTCGGCTGCGCGGGCGGCGAGCGTCTCGAGTTCAGCTTCGGTTTCGGCGACCTTGATCTGCGGAGCTCTCTGGAACCCGCAATCGTCGTCGACGAGGTCCCCTATCCGATGCCAGATCTCCATCGAGCGCTGGGAGATCGGCACTTCCGCGTAGTGGCGGCCGAGCCGGCGCACGCCGCCGGCATTTACGCCCGAGGCGTGGCGCGCCACCGTGTCCTTCTCGATCACGACGACGTCGAGACCGCGCAGGGCGGCGTGGAGTGCCGCCGAGCAGCCATGGATGCCACCACCGATGACGAGAAGATCCGCCGTCCGGTTGGTCATGAGCAACGCCTTTCGGGTCAGGGCACGGACCGGAAAGCGGCGAACCGGCTTTCCGCAAGGACTATGGTCGAACAAACGGCTGGAGCGCGACCGACGATACGCATCGTGCGGTCGAAACGCATGCTATTCGGCCGCTTCGCGCGGCGCCCCGCGATCCAGCCCGGCCAGTTCCGACAGCAGCAGCGGCTTCAGCGGCGGGCGGATGCGATAATAGTCGATGGCAGACGGCTCCTCACCGCGCGCGGCGGCGATGATCTCGGTGACGGCAAGGCCGCACATCCGCCCCTGGCAAGGCCCCATGCCGGATCGCAGGAACGACTTGATCTGGTTCGGCCCCGGAGCGCCGAGCGCCACCGCCTCGCGGATCTGGCCGGCGGTGATTTCCTCGCAGCGGCAGACCATTGTTGAATCATGCGGCGCGAGCACGTCCTGCGACGGCGCATAGAGCGCTTCAAGAAGCGGCCGCACGGCGGCGTCCCTGCGCAGTTCGGCTCGCAGTCCTTCGCGCCCTTTCGGGGAAGACTTGCCGGCTTTCTCGGCGATCCGCATTGCGACCAGCCGGCCGCGCATTGCCGCCGACTTCGCGCCGCCGATACCGGCGCCGTCACCAGCGACGAAAACGTCCGCCACACTCGTCTCGAAATTCTCGTCGAGGACCGGCAGGAAGGCGCGCTGGCTGGCGTCGAAGCGATGTTCGCAATTGAGCAGCCGGGTGATCTGCTGGTTTGGCACGACCCCCTGATGCAGGGCGACGTGGCCGGTCTCGATCCGGTGCCGCGTTCGGCCACTGGTGAAGGTCACAGCCGCTGCGGCGGTTTCCCCTTCGACGACGATGTTCCCTGCGTCGCGGTGGACCGGCACGCCGGTCTTCTTCACCGCCCGCATCATGGCGAAGCCCTTGGCGAGATAGCGCCAGCCCGGCAAGGCCTTGCCGAGATGCCTCGCCGCTTCGCCGTAACGGCTCCGCGGCACGGTCTCGACGATGGCCTTCGGCGACGCGCCGGCGGCGATCAGCTGGGTCGCGGCCAGCCAGAGCAGCGGGCCGGAGCCGACGAGGACGACGTCCTCCATCACGATTCCCGACGTCTTGAGCAGGATCTGCACTGCGCCGACGCTTGTGACGCCGGGCAATGTCCAGCCGGGCATCGGCGTCGGCCGCTCGATGGCTCCGGTCGCGACCACGAGACTGTTCGCAGAGACGCTGTGCGAGTTGCCGCCAGCTGAGTAGTCGATGCGTTTTCCGCCGTCGATGTTCCAGACGACCGCGCCGGGCACGTATTCAGCATTCGACGCACGCAGCGCCGCAGCGAGCTCTGCACCGGTGTCATAGTCCGGCCCGAGGATCCTCCGACGCGCGGCGTCCGACGCCTCGACGTCGCGATAGATCTGGCCGCCGGGCCGCGTCTGCTCGTCGAGAACGAGGGTCGAAAGCCCTGCCTGGCTGGTCTCTGCCGCCGCCGCCATGCCGGCCGGGCCGGCGCCGACGATCACCACGTCGAAACTTTTCATGCCACCACCTCGTCCGCCTTCTGACGGCAAACGTTCATTCCCGGCCGCACCTCGATCATACAGGCCTGCCGGTTCGGCACGCCGTCGATCTCGACCAGGCATTCGAAGCAGACGCCCATCATGCAGAAGGGGCCGCGCGGCGCGCCGGTGACGACCGACTGGCGCGTCGTTGTCTCGCCGTTAGCGATCAGCGCTGCGGCGATCGTCTCGCCCGCGCGCGCCGACATCTCCTTTCCCTCGAAGGTGAAGCGGACCGTCTCACCGGTCCCGTCAATTCGCTGGGGCATTGAACCTCCTTGCGGTGAGTGCGGACAGTTCCTCGCCGAGTTCGCCGCGGGCGATCATCGGTGCGAGAGCGAGCGCGTGGGAGCCGGCGAGCGTCACGCCGGAATGGCAGTTGACCGAGAAGACGCCGGGATGCGTCTCGGACTGTTGGTAGATCGGAAAACCGTCCGGGCTCATGATCCTGAGCGCCGCCCAAGCGCGCACGATCCTGAGGTCCTTCAGGAATGGGAACATCCGGATCGCGCGGGAGGCCAGCGTCGCCATGACGTCGCTCGAGGAGGAGACGTCGAAGCCGACATCCTCGTGGCTGTCACCGATCAGGATCGAGCCCTCGCCGGTCTGCCGCACGACGTGGGTCGGAATCGAAAGGCGCGGCCGGGTGCGCTCGGTGACGAGGATCTGGCCCTTCAGCGGCGCGATCTTCAGGTCGAGGCCGACCATCTCCCCGAGTGGCTTGTTGCCGAGGCCGGCGGCGAGCACGACCTGCCCGGCGCGAAAGGTGCCGGCGCGGGTGGTGATGGCGTAGCCGTCGCCGTCGCGGCTGATCCCGGTCGCCCGCGCATCGGCGATGATCGTGCCGCCGCGCCGCTTCAGAGCGTCATGCAGCGCGCGCAACAGGTAGAGCGGGCTGGCGTGGCCGTCATGTTCGCAATAGGTCCCGCCGACGACCTCCGGGCCAAGGCCCGGCAGCATCGCGTCGAGCTCCTGCCGGTCGACGATCCGCGCGCCGTAATGGGCGACGCCGTGGACGTTGTGGAGTCGGGCGAGCAGTGCCCGGCGACTGTCCATCTCCGTCTCGGACAGGCAGAAATGCACCCCGCCAGGCTTTGCATAGAAGGTCGAGACGCCGGTCTCGTCCTTCAGCATGGCGTCGAGGGATGGCCAGAGATCCGCACTCTTTCGAGTCCAGATGGCATAGTCAGGATAGCCGTCGCCCTTCGACTGCACCCAGACGAGGCCGAAGTTGCCCCGTGAAGCGCGAAAGGCAACGTCGCCCTCGTCGAGAACGGTGACGGACAGACCTTCCCGGGCCAGACCGTAGGCGGTGGCTGCGCCGACGAGGCCGCCGCCGATGACGATCGTGTCGCTCGGCATCAGCGGGATCCTTCTCCGATGAGCAGACGGTCGAGCCCATAGATCCGGTCGACGATCAGCATCAGCGCGACAGTGAACAGGATGGTGACCGTCGAGACCGACGCGACCAGCGGGTCGGTAGTCTGGGTGATGTGCGAGAACAGCTTGACCGGCAGCGTCGTCGTCGCCGGATTGACGATGAAGACGGTGACCGTCAGCTCGTCGAAGCTGGTGATGAAGGCCAGCACCCAGCCGCCGACGATGCCCGGGATGATGGCCGGCAGGGTAATCCGCCGGAACACCGTCAAGCCGCCCGCGCCGAGCGAGGTGGCAGCCCGCCCGATCGACGGATCGAGACCGGTTACAGAGGCGAGGACGAGCCGCAGCACGAACGGCACGATGATGACGACGTGGCAGAGGACGAGCCCCCAGAAAGTGCCGTTCATCCCGACCATCGACAGGAAGCGCAGGAAAGCGATTCCGAGCACGACGGTGGGCACAGTCAGCGGCGACAGGAACAGCGCCTGCAGCGCATCCCGCCCGCGAAACCGGCCGCTGCCGATTGCCAGTCCGGCCGGGATGCAGATCACCGTCGCGATGGTCGCCGAGGCGACGCCGAGCTGAAGGCTGACGATCGCGGCGTCGATGAAGTCGGGATTGTCGAGGATCGCCTGGAACCAGCGCAGCGAGATGCCGCTCGGCGGGAATTCGAGGAACCCTTCCGGCGTGAATGAGACGCCGACGACGACAATCAGCGGCGCCAGCATGAAGGCGGCGAAGACGAGGCTGAAGAGCTTGGCGAAGGAGCCGTTGGTTCTCATTCGAACACGCCCGCGAAACGCTTCTCCACCAGCCGGTTCCAGGCCACCATGATGGCGAGGACGGAAACGAGAAGAATGACCGCGATCGCCGCGCCAAGCGGCCAGTTCAGCGTGTTCAGGAATTCGTCGTAGACGGTGGTCGAGGCCACCTTGACCCGCCGTCCGCCGAGGATCGCCGGCGTCGCGAAGGCGCTGGCCGAGAGCGAGAAGACGATCAGCGAGCCGGAAAGGATGCCTGGCATAGCCTGCGGCAGGACGATCCGCCGGAACACCGTCAGCGGCTTCGCCCCGAGGGATTCGGCCGCCCTCTCGGTGGCCGGGTCCTGGCGCTGCAGCGCCGCCCAGATCGCGAGGATCATGAAGGGCACCATCACATGGACGAGGGCGATGACGATGCCGCCGGAGGTGTACATCATCTTCAGCGGCCGCTCGATCAGGCCGAGATGGGTAAGCGCTTCGTTGATCACGCCGCGGTTGCCCAGAAGGATCGCCCAGCCGAGCGTGCGCACCACCACCGAGATCAGCAGCGGCCCGAGCACGACGAGGATCATCACCGATCGCCAGAACGGATGCATGCGCAGCAGGAAATAAGCTTGGGGTGTCCCGATCAGCGCGCAGATCACCGTCGTCGCCAGGGCGATCAGGAAGGTGCGCAGGAAGATCTCGTAGAAATAGCTGTCGCCGAGGACATCGGCGTAGTTATGGAAGCCGAAGGTCGGCTTGATGCCGCCATAGAAGTCGAAGCTGTTGAATGAAAGTACCGCCGTCATGACGAGCGGGGTCACCAGCATGACGGCGAAGAGCACGAGCGCCGGGGCGCTCAGGAGCCACGGACGGGCACTGCTATTCGTCATGCCGCCGCCTCCGCGGCGAGCAGGCGCAGATGGTCGCGATGCCAGTTCAGATGGACGGTCTCGCCGAGTTCCGGCTCGCGCCGGCCGCTGTTGCTGCGCACGACGAGCAGCGCGCCGAGCGGCGTATCGACCTTCAGCAGCCATTGGTCACCGAGGAAAACCCGCTCGATCACCCGGCCGGGCACGATCGCCTCGCCCTCGGCGCAGAACTCGATCCGCTCGGGCCGCAGCGACATGAGCACGGGTCCGGGCGCATCGGCCGAGGCCGGGCCGTCCAGCGTGAGGTCGCCGCAGCGCAGGATCGTGCCCTCGGCGCTCTGGCTTTCGAGATGGGCGTTGATAACGTTGCTCTTGCCGAGGAACGACGAGACGAAGGCGTCCTTCGGCCGGTCATAAGCGTCGAAGGGCGAAGCCTCTTGGACCAGGCGACCGCCCTGCATGACGGCGATCCGGTCGCTGAGGGCCATCGCTTCCGACTGGTCGTGGGTGACGAGCAACGTGGTGACGCCGGCTTCCTGCTGGATTCGCCTCAGTTCCAGCTGCATTTCCTCGCGCAGCTTGGCATCGAGATTGGAAAGCGGCTCGTCGAGCAGCAAGAGTTCGGGCTCGATGACGAGGGCTCGGGCGAGCGCCACGCGTTGGCGCTGGCCGCCCGACATCTGCCGCGGATACCGGCCGGAGAGGTTCGACAGATGGACGAGATCGAGGGTCTGGTCGATCCGCCGCCGACGCTCGTCGGCGGGAATTTTCCGCATTTCCAGCCCGAATCCGACATTCTCCTCCACCGTCATGTGGGGAAACAGCGCATAGGTCTGGAAGACGATGCCGAGACCGCGCTTGCGGGCCGGCACCCTGGCCAGATCCCGGCCGTTCAGCGAGATCGATCCACCGGAGGGCGTCTCGAAACCGGCGATCATCTGCAGCGTCGTCGTCTTGCCGCAGCCCGACGGGCCCAGCAGAGAAACGAACTCGCCTCGCTCGACTGAGAGTGTGAAGCGATCGACTGCCACGGTCTCACCGAAGCGCTTGGTCAGATCGCGAAGTTCCAGAATTGCCATTGCCGTTCGCTCAACCCGCCGGGAGATCGTCTTCCTGCGGGGCGGGATTGAAGCCCGCCCCGCCGATCGCTTGATGCGCTCGTGTCAGCGCTCGACTTCGCGCGCCCAGCGCTGGGTCCATTCCTGGCGGTTCTGGTTGATCGTGTCCCAGTCGACCGCGATCAGCTTGGAGATCTTCTCCGGGCCGTAGGGCAGCGTGTCGGCGAGTTCCTTCGGCAGCTCGGTCGTCTTGTTGACCGGTCCGGAACCCATGGCGTCGCCGAGCTTGACCTGGATTTCCGGGTCGAGAAGATACTTCACGAAGGCCTGCGCCTCGTCCGGAACGTCGGTCTCGACGACCGGGCAGGCGGCCAGCATCAGGGCGACGGCGCCTTCTTCCGGATAGGCGAACTTCGCCGGGAAGCCCGTGTCGGCGAGGGACTTGGTCCGGCCCGATCCCCAGATCGAGACGGCAATCTCCTTCGACTGGAAGATCTCCGACATCTTGCCCGAAGACGGTTCGAAGACGAGGACGTTCGGCGCGACGTCGTCGGCCATCGCCGTGAAACCGGGGTCGATATCCTTCTCGCCGCCGCCGTTTAGCCGCGCCATCATCACCAGCGTATGGAGGCCGTAGGTGTTGGAGATCGGCGGGATCGACAGAAGCTGGTCGTATTTCGGGTCGGTTAGGTCCTTCCAGCTCTTCGGGGCATCCCAGCCTTCCTTCTCGAACCATTCGGCATTGTAGGCAAAGCCGGTGGCGACGAAGCCGATGCCGATCGAGTTGGGCCCGAGCTTTGCGATGTCGTAAATGTCGTCCGAGGCGACGTCGGCCGCGAGCGGCGCACAGAAGCCGAGGGCGTCGGCCTGGTACATCGGACCGTCGTCGAGGATCACCACGTCGAGTTCCTGATTGCCCTTCTGGGCCTGCAGGCGGGCGAGGTTCTCGGTTGAATTGCCTGCGACGAACTGGATCGTCACATCATGGGACTTCTCGAACTCCGGTATGATGAGTTCCTTCATCAACGTCTCGAACGAGCCGCCGTAACCGCCGACGGTCAGCGTCTTGGTCTGCGCATGGGCGCTCGTCGCTGCTAGAAGCGAGCCCGCCGCGGCGAGCATGGCGATATGTTTCTTCATGAAGTCCCCCTACCGATCCCAGTTTGTAAGCAGGCCCATCGTTTGGGCATTTCCCATTCCATGCAAATGAAATTATAGGATAGAGCCATTCCATAAGGTTATAAGGTCGTCAGAATGCCGCAACCCAACATGCGCCAATTATCGGCCTTCAACGCCGTGATGAAGGCGGGCTCGGTCACCGAGGCAGCCGAACGCCTGTTCGTGACCCAGCCTGCGGTCACCAAGCTCCTGAAGGGGTTCGAGGAGGCCTGCGGCTTTTCCCTCTTCCATCGCGGGCAGGGCCGGCTGAAGCCGACAGTCGAAGCCAGGCAGCTGTTTGCCGAGACCGAGACGATCGAGGCTGGTCTGATGCGCATCACCCGCCTGGCGGAATCGATCCGCAATCTCGAGCGCGGCGAGGTGTCGGCCGTGACCTTTCCGGGGCTCGGCATGCACATCGCACCGCAAGCGGCGGCCTCGCTTCTCAAGCGCAGCCCGGAACTGCGGCTGCAACTCTTCACCCGCACGTCGCGCAGCATCGAGGATTCGATGGTCACCGGCAAAGCCGATTTCGGGATCAGCCTGTTGCCGGCGACGTCGCCCGCGCTCGATACGCGCGAATTCGAGGCGATCGAACTGGTCTGCGTGGTCCCTGCGGACCACCGGCTCTCCAGAGCCGCGATGATCGACATCAAGGAACTCGACGGCGAGCAACTGGTCGCGCTCGGGCGGGAAGATCTCTCGTTCCCGATCATCGAAGCGGCGTTCCAGGGAGCCGGCGCGCGCATGCGGCCAGTCGCCGAGGTGCAGATGGCGGATGCGGCCTGCGCCATTGTCGCCGAGGGCTACGGCGTGTCGATTGTCCCGTCACTGGCTTCAGCAGGGGCACGGGATGGCCGTCTAGCCTTTCGCCCGCTACGGCAGCATATCAGGATGACATCCTGGCTCGTCACGCCAAAAGGCGAAAAGCTGTCCATGCTGGCTAACATCTTCCTTGACGAGATCCGAACACGGATCCGACGACTTCAGGTGCCGCAGAGCCTTGCAAACAAACCGGCTCCGGTTCGCCCTATGAATTGAGCGAGTTGTTAAAAATACCAACAGCTGACCGGCGGCCGAGTGAGCTTTCCTTGGAAGCGAAAACACTGGACCCCATGGCCTTTCCGCCCGAAGAATGACCGCTCAGGGCCCAAGCCAGTCGTTTGCGGCTTTGCCAATGACAACTGGAAGCCGAACGGCAGCTTTCTCAGTGGGCGGATTGGATTCCGAATGGTCTCCTTACGGCCCTGAGCGGTCGATTAGTACTGCCCAGGTGAATGACCCGCTCACGGCCATCAACTCTCGCCGCGAGCATCGAGAAAAAGCGACGGTTCTCCGAGCTGGCCGCCCTTGAGAACGACCTCGAGGCCGTCGAATTCCGGCGATCGGCTGTGACACCGGCAAACTGGCGCGCCCTTGCCGAGAGGGTAGGCGATTTCCAACGCCGTCACCGGCGAGGCTTCGAGGACTCGTCCGGCCGTGTCGCCGCCGGCCACGACGAGCCGGCGCAGGCCGAGGCGCAGTACGGCTTCGGCCGCTATGAGGCCCAGAGTGCGACCAATCGCGTCCTGCGCCTCGGAGAAGGGAATGCACCGTTCGGTGGCGAGAGCCCTGAGTGCGGCGAAAGCCGGATCGTCGATGGTCTTGGCCGCGAACACGACAACTCCTGCGACTCGACCCAACGCTGCGTCGATCGCCCGTTGGATCCGTTCGATCTCGAGCGGCGCGGCGGCCGGGTCGATCGCCTTCGCGACATCCAGGCGGATCGTTTCGAAACCGTTCGCCTCGGCGACATCGATCTGCTCCGCGGTGACCGGCGAGCAGCTGCCGGACAACACCAGAAGCCGGTCAACGGGCGGCATCGGTGGAAAGCTCTCCGCGGTCGCGGGCAGAAGCCCGGTTCGACGCCAATGCGCCACCAATGCGTATTGGAGCCCGGACGAAGAGGCGCTGAACACGGACCCGTCGCCGCCCTCCCAGACCAGGCGTCCCGCTTCGGCCTGGGTGGCATCGTCCGCAACGTCGATGAAGACCACCGTTCCGCGCTGATGTCTTGCATGCGCCGCGGCTTTCATGGCCGTCCCGTTCGCGAGGGCTGCGACATCGATCGATAAGATGCTTCTGTCGGTCTGCGCTGCCAGATGGAGGCGGAGATCGGCCTCTTTCATCGGCGTTACCGGATGCCGCGACATCGTCGGATGCCGGTCAATGCGGTAACGGTCGGCGCCGGCCGCCGCAAACAGGTTGGCGAAGACTTGCCAACGGCCGAGCTGCGGCGCTCCCACGATCGATGGCGACCACGCACCGTCAACGATCGCGTCGCCAATATCGATCGCCCGCCCGATCGAGCCGATATTCGTCGACGAATCGAAGGTGGAGCAGACCTTGTACTGAAGAATTCTTGGAGAAAGCGCGGCGAGCGCTCGAAACGGACCTCGCAGATGCTCATCCATCCATTCCGGAGATCGCGAGCGAGCCGTTCCCGCGATCCCGATGACCGGATAGTCGGCGAAACGAGCGAGATCGTCGGCGTCCGGCGTTCGTGTAAAGAGAATGGTGCGCAATCCCGCGAAGGCGGTCACCTCCATGGCGTCGGTCGAGCCTGTGAAGTCATCTCCGTAGAAGGCGAGGAGAACGCCGGCGGGAAGGCTCGCCGTCATGCGAATTTCTTGACTGCTGCGGCCAGATCCGGTGACGCCGCCGCCGCTTCGTGCAGCGGCACGCCCTGCATCGCCGCGTCCCAGGCTTCTCTCAAAGAGCGCACACCTGCCGCGATGCCCGACGGATGCGCGACGATACCCCCGCCGGCGCAGTAGATGAGGTCTCGTGAGCCGAGACGCTTCCACGTTCCCTCTGCCTGCTTCACGCTTTGCCCCGACGAAAACACCGGCATGACCAGGTCCGGACGGGTTTCCGAAATGGGGCTTAGGCAGGCTTTGGCCGACGCGATGACGCTGTCGTCAGGCTCCCAGAACTTGTTCGACAATCCGTTGACATGCATGTGGTCGACGCCGATGAGGCGCCAGAGCTTCTGCCAGGCGATGTAGGACCAGCCATTGTCCGGCGAGCGCCCGAGATATCCCCAGCCGTTGCGGTGTGCGTGGATCGGAAGGCGGGAATGACGGCGCAACGCGGTCATTCCCGTGAGTCCGATGCTGTTGAGGCTCACCATGACGCAGGTGCCGCCAAGCTTTTCGACGAGGTCGTGGCGGCGCAGCATCTCGTCGATTTCGCCGGTCAGATTGACGGCGTACATTACCTTGCGCCCCGTGCGATCCGCGTGGCGCGCGATGACCGCCATCACCGCAGCGAGCCGCTCCTCGAATGGGCAATGGGACCCATCGGCCTGAAGTTCATCGTCCTTGATGAAGTCGATGCCGCCTTCGCACAATTGGTCGACGAGAGCCGCGGTTTCGGCGGGGCCGAGACCGACCGACGGCTTCACGATGGTGCCGATCAGCGGACGGTCCTCGACATTCGCAAGCCGGCGCGTGCCCTCTATGCCGAATGCGGGGCCGGGATATCGCTCGGCGAAGGCGGAAGGAAGATGGAGGTCGACGAGTTTGAGCCCCGCGACCTCCCGCAATTCGAAGAGGTTGCCGGCGACGGTGGCGACGAGGTTGGGCAGTGACGGTCCGATATTGGCGAGAGGCCAGGATAAGGTCATGGCGAAGGACCGCGAGACGTCGCCGGTGGCGCCGGGCAACGGTGCCAGACCACTATCGTCGATCTCCTCGAGGCGATCGACCCGGGCGGCCGACCGTGCCTTGAGTTCCGCGCTTTCACCCGGGATCGCCACGAACGTTCCCGAGGACTGCTCGCCGGCGATAATGTCCGCCACGCGCCGGGGATCCTGCGCGGTCCTGAGAACATATTCGGCGACTATGCGCTGATCCGTCATGGTGTCCCCCGTCCACTAGGTGCTGGTGATGGCGCCGACACCTTCGAGCCACGCGCGATAATCGCGCAGGCCCTCTCGGATGTCGGCGAAACGGGGCGCAAAGCCGAGGCGAGCACGCGCCTTGGAGATGTCGAGCGGGGCCCCGCGCTCAAAGAACAGGCCGGGTCCGATCGCCATGTTGCTGTCATGGCCGACAATTTCGGAAACGTGGCCGACGATGTCTCGGTGCGGGACGGCTACCCCGCAGGAGATGTTGAAAGCCTCGCCCGCAACCTCGGCCGGAGCGTCGAGCAACGCGACGACACCGGCGGCGGTGTCCCGGACATGGGTCCAGTCCAGCGATTGATCGCCCCCGTTCGGCGAGATGATGTCGGTTAGTCCTTCCAGGGGTCCGAACATCGCCTGATAGAGCACATGCATCCGTGACGGCAGCTTGCCGGGACCATAGACGAAGTAGAGGCGTGCATTGCGCACGTCGATGCCGTAGGTCTGACCATATTGCAGCGCCAGCACCTCGTTCGAGGCCTTCGTCGCGCCGTAGAGGTCGGTGACCTTGACCGGTGTTTCCTCGGTCTGGCCGCCGGGCTGATCCCCGTAGATTGCGCCGGAGCTGAGGTTCACGAACTTCGGAACGCCGAGGATGCGACAGGCCTCAAGGACGTTCAACATCCCGACGGTATTGATCTGTATATGGCGGAACGGACGCTTGGCGAAGTTAGGGCCGGCGATGACGGCGACCCCGAAGATCACGGCGTCGATCCGGCCTTCGTAGGCCTTCATGCGTTCGAACAGCGTATGCACGTCGAGAACATCGACATTCTCGAATGTCAGCCGGTCGCGGTGAGGCTCAAGATAATCGAGGCCCCGGCCGTCGAGACCGGCGGCGCCCAGATCGAAAATGACGACGTCTTCGCCGCGTGCAGCGAGATCGTGCGAGATCCAGGACCCGACATGTCCCAGACCGCCGAAGACGAGAGTTGTCATCGCAATACTCCGCTGGTGAGAACGAGGTGAGGCTCAGTTCAGGAGAAGATTCGGAATCGTCAGGACGAGCCAAGGCAGGAAGGTGATCGCGATCAGCATCGCGAACAACGGAATGTAGAAGGGCAGGATTTCCTTGACGAGGCTGCCGAACGGAATGTCGGCAACCCGTTGAACCGTGAAGAGCACCGTTCCCACCGGCGGCGTTATCAGCCCGATCATCAGGTTGAAGATCATCATGACGCCAAAGTGGACCGGATCGATCCCATAGCTGACGACCAGGGGCGTCAGGATCGGAGTCAGGAGAAACAACGCCGGAACCGAGTCGATAAAGCACCCGATCAGAAGGATGAACACGTTCAGAAGAGCAAGCAGGACATATTTGTTGTCGATATTGGCACCGAGATATTCGATGATCTGCGAAGTCACCTGGTAGCGCGCCAGGACCCAGGCATAGAGCGCCGAGCCGGCGATGATGATGAGCAGCGCCGCCGTGTCGACGGCGGTCTCCTTGCAAATCACCCAGAACTCCCGGACGGAGATCGTGCCGTAGACGAAGAAGGCGATGAGCGTGCAATAGACGACCGCGATCGCCGAGGCCTCGGTCGGCGTGAAGACGCCGGAAAGGATGCCGGCGATAATGATTACCGGCGTCAGGATAGGCAGAAATCCGGACATGCAGGCGGAGGCGATCTGGCGCAGGGTGGCGCGCTGGGCAACCGGATAACCGCGCTTGTGCGAAAGATAGGCGACAAGGGCCATCAGCCCGAGGCCCATCAGGATGCCCGGAAGGATAGAGCCCAGAAAGACGGCGGCGATCGAGACGTTGGCGAGCGCGCCGTAGATCACTGCGGGAATGCTCGGCGGGATGATCGGGCCGATCGTCGCCGAACTGGCCGTTACGGCGGCGCTGAAGCCGCGGTCGTAGCCGTCGCGCTCCATGGCCCGCATCTGGAGTGGCCCCAGGCCGCCCGCGTCGGCGACGGCGGAACCGGACATGCCGGCGAAGATCATGCTGGAAAGGATGTTGACGTGGCCAAGGCCCCCGCGAAGATGCCCGACCAGGGAGCGCGCGATATTGAACACGCGATCTGAAATACCCGACGCGTTCATCAACCGACCGATCAGGAGAAAGGCCGGGATGGCGAGAAGGGTGAAGCTGTTGACGCCGTAAAGCGTCCGTTGAGCCAGCATTTCATAGGGAATGCTGTCGACGCCGCGGGTGGAGGCGAGAACAGCAAGCGAGGCGCCGATCATCGCGAAGCCGACGGGCACGCCGATGAAGAGCAAGACAAGCAGCGTGCCGAAGAGAGAAAGAAAGATGATCATGACGGCTTCCCCGTCCGCATCCCGAGGAATGCCCCCACGATGTCCTTGAGGAGAAGGGAAATCAGCATGACGATGCCGATCGCCTGGATGAGGTATAGGTTGGCGAAGGACACGGGAATGGTGCTTGCGCTGACATTCTGAGTACGGCCCATCATCTGATAGGCGCCGACGACGACCGCCATCGCGATTCCGGCGGTGAGAACGTCTCCGACGATGTCAAACCAGCGCCGGGCGCGGTCCGACAAGAGATCGAGGACGATGGTAATCCGGATCTGCGCGCCATATCGCTGGGCGATCGCCGCGCCGAAGAAGATTTCGGCGATGAACAGGAAACGGGAGGTCTCGTCGGTCCAAGGGACGCCAATGCCAAGCACATAGCGCGAGGCGACCTGAACGAACATGACGGCCAGCATGGCCACGAAGGCGGTCGTCATCAGGACCTCGACGGCCAGCCAGAAATAGCCTGCAGCCTTGCCTGGGACACCGGTGCGGACATGTTCGATCGGCGACACCGCGGGATCCTTTCGGTTGAGGTCGATCGTCGACGCGCTTGCCGTCAGGACAAGCGCGTCGAATTGTCGGATGGGCTTTTAGTTCAGCTTGGAAAGAACGTAGTCCTTGACCTCGGGGGCATAGCCCTCCGCGATCTTGCGGATCGCTGGGGCTGCCTTGGCGCGAAAGGCCGCGACGTCGGGCTCGACCACCGTCATGCCCTTTTCCTGAAGCTGCTCGAAGAGCTGAGCCTGCTTGCTGGTGACGAGCTCGTCGCCCCACGCGATCGCCTCGTCGATGGCGTCCTGAACCATCGTCCGGTCCGCTTCGGACAAGCCCTGATAGAAGTCCTCATTCATCAGCCAGTGGAAGAACGAATAGACGTGCTGCGTCTTGCTGACGTGCGACTGCACTTCATACAGCTTGCCCGACCAGATGTAGTCGACGGGGTTCTCCTGCATGTCGATGACGCCGGTCTGCAACGCAGTGTAGACTTCCGGCCAGGCGATCGGGCTCGGCAGAGCGCCGATTTCCGTCCAGATATCGACCCAGGGGGCGATCTCCGGAACTCGCATGCGGACGCCCTGAACATCCTCCGGGGTCTCGACCGGGTTTTTGGACGTCAGGTTGCGGGGATTGCGCACCGAGATCCCGACAAGACGCAGGTTGCCGCTCTCGACCACCGCTTCGCGAAGGCGCTCGCCGATTTCGCCCTCATAGACCTTTTTGGCTTCCGCGCTGGAGTTGAAGACGAAGGGCAGGTCCGCCGCCGCGTATTGAGATGCGTAGAGCGTCATCGGCATCGAGCCGCCTAGCGCGATCTGGTACTCGCCGCTGCTGGCGCCCTCCAGATGGTCGCGTTCGCCGCCGACTTCGGTGCCGAGCAGGGCGACGGTAAACTTGCCGTCCGACTTTTCCTCGATGTTCTTCTTCAGCCGCTCGCCGACCTGGAACATCTCGTGACCCGGCTCGACATGGAGCGCGATCGCAAGTTCCTCGGCGACGGCCGGGAATGCCATGGTGGCCGCGCCGAGCGCGAGTGCCACGAATAACGATTTCTGCATGAGGAACCTCCCAATCGATGCAAAGCGGACCTCATCCCTCCCGGATGAAAGTTCCGTCCGCGAACTGGTCCGATCATCAGACGTTCCAGTCAGCTGATGACTTTCTGACGCATCGGCGCTAGGCTTGTCAACGGGGGTCGTGCATCAATGTGTCGATGTCCGCGACAGGGAGAGCGCAGTGGCCGTTGAGATCGAGAACGCCAGACCCATCAGGCATGGTCGCGAAGGACGCATCGTGAAGCGTCGTCGCATGCACGAAGACCTGGTGGAGATGCTGGCGACGGACATTCGCGAAGGCGTCTATACGGTAGGCGACGCACTTCCCTCCGAACGCGATCTGATGGACGAGTTCGGTGTCTCTCGCTTGACGGTCCGCGAGGCGACGGCGGCGTTGGAAAGCAAAGGATTAATTGAAACCCGCCCTGGAACGCGCGCCCGCGTTTGCGGCCCACGCCCTGACTTTCTGCTGGGCATGCTTTCGGAAGCGGCAGCCTTTCACCTCGGGGAGCCCGGTGGGCTGCGCTCCTTCATGGAAATTCGCGGGATCGTCGAAACGGGTGTCGCCCGGATCGCGGCTGAAAGGATCACCGACGATCAGATTGAGGGCCTCAGAAGCGAACTCGGTCGCAATCGCGAGGCTGTTGGCGATATGGCCGAATTCGGCCGGACCGACGTCGAGTTTCACTCGGCGATCGCTCGCATCGTCCAGAACCCCATCGTCGACGGATTCTTCATCGCCGTCGACGAATGGCTTCGCGAGGTCCGTCGAACGAGTTTGCTCAACGACGGCCAAATGGAAACGGCGTACGCCGCTCATATGAGAATCTTCGCTGCTCTCGAATTGCGCGACCCAGACCGGGCAGCAGCGGAAATGCGGGAACATCTGGGTCAGCTATCGCGCATTTATCCACCGACTCCGGTCGAGCCGACGGCAGTGGAACCATCGCGGAAAGAGGCGCCATGAATCGGGAACGCGGAATCCTCGAGCGGATACCGTAGATCCTGAAGCGCCGACACGGCACAGCGTCGACTTTCCCCGAGTTGCGCGTTCCGCTCTGCGCCCATTTCGGCCGTCGAGGCCGGCTGCGCCAGCGCCTGAAAGCAGACGTTTGCCAACTACCACGCTGGAGGGCGTGGTTGCGCTACTAGCTGAAAGCGGTATCAGTCGGCGTTGGAACGGGACCTCGGATCGGGTTACAGAAATACCCCCTGCTGCGGGCAGGCGTTGGCGCGGACTTTGCAGGGTTCAGGCTCGGTTTTTGAAAGTACCAACTCCCGTTGTCGGTCTCGACGATGTCGCAGTGGTGGGTCAGACGATCTCGAACGGCGACCGATCATGAAGCTCCTGCCGGATCGTGATATGTCGGCAGTCGCGGCCTGGCTATCGGATCATTACGATACCCCGCAGAACAATGTGAGGAAATCCAGTTTATCCAAATTCTTGCAAGGAACGTGTTGGCATTTCATGCCGAATGCGCGAGTTTCATCTGCTGCGAATATCCAAAACCATGGGCCGCGCTCCAGATCCTGTGCCTTGACGCGCGTAGATCGCGCCGTGACCTGTCCGATGGGCGGCAGCGGAGAACGCCATGTCGCTTTTTGAACTCGGCGCAATCCTGCTGGTGCTGACGGCCGCTTTCGGCTGGATCAATCATCGACTTGCCTACCTGCCGCACACCGTCGGCCTGCTTGTCATGGGGCTCGGGGCCTCTCTGGTGATCATCGGGGCGGAGGCGGCTCTGCCGGGGCTGCTGCATTACGAGGATCTGGTCCGCCTCGTTCGTCAGGTCGGTTTCCAAGAAACAGTGCTGGACGGCATGCTCGCCTTCCTTCTGTTCGCCGGTGCGCTGCATGTCGATGCGCCCAGCCTGCGCAGCCGCGCATGGACGATCGGCTCGATGGCGACTCTTGGTGTCGTACTGTCCACCGCGATCATCGGAACAGGCCTCTGGGCGGCGGCCCAGGGTCTGGGCATCGCGATGCCGCTTCCGTGGGCCCTTGTCTTCGGGGCGCTGATCAGCCCGACCGACCCCGTTGCCGTCCTGGCCACGCTGAAGGAGGTCAAGGTTCCGTCAGACCTTCAGACTGTGATGACGGGCGAGACCTTGTTCAACGACGGCGTCGGCGTGGTCCTGTTCGCCGTTCTGCTGGAAGCGGCGGTCGGAGGGAGCATCGAGCCGCTGCATATCGGCCAGATGTTCTTTGTCGAAGCCTTGGGCGGCGCCGCCCTTGGTGGGGTCACCGGGTACGTCGCCTACCGCGCCATGCGTGCGATCGACGACTATACCATCGAGGTATTGATCTCACTGGCCCTGGTCGTCGGCACCTATGCGGTTGCCGCCAGGCTGCACATGAGCGGCCCGTTGGCCGTGGTGATTGCAGGGTTGCTGATCGGAAGCCGTGGGCCCCGCGATGCGTTCAGTGATCAGACCCAGCGCTACCTGTTTGGCTTCTGGACGCTGATCGACGAAATGCTGAACTCGGTCCTGTTCCTGTTGATCGGGCTGGAAGTCCTGGTTCTGCGCTTCGAGCCTGCCTTTGGCTGGCTGATGGCCGTGGCCGTGCCGCTGGCGCTTGTCGCCCGCCTCGCGGCCGTCAGCGGGCCGGTGCTGCTGATGGGCAGGTTCCGCAGCTTCCTGCGCGGAACGATCCCCGTTCTGACCTGGGGCGGTTTGCGGGGCGGCATTTCGGTGGCGCTGGCGCTGTCGATCCCGGAGGTGGCGGAGAAATCCGCCATACTTGCGGCAACCTATGCCGTGGTCATCTTCACCCTGATCGTTCAGGGGTTGAGCCTGCGCGCCGTGATCCAGCGGGTGCTCAAGTGATCGGGTCCGGATCGGCGCGCGCGACACCGATCTGCGAGGTCGCGCTACGGGCGCAGCGCGGACGCTCTCCGACGCGGGAGGCATGGCTTCGCTCGGCAATGGCCACGTTCTTTGCAACGCGGGCTGCAGCTTTGACGATCGGAAATCGGTGTTGTCGCCGAATGGACAAATTTTGCGGGGCCCGGACGCTGCCCCGGACTGCTCGTGACCGGAAGGAGCAACACTTGGCGAAGTCATTTTCCATCACACGCGTCTCTGCGTTCTGGGGACGCCTGAATTCGAGTTTCTGGTTCGTGCCCACCATGATGTGCGCGGTTGCGGTCGGACTATCGTTCCTGCTGATCGAGGTCGATACCCGGCTTGGTGTCGGCACTGTGAGCGAATTCGGCTTGCTCTATACGTTCGGACCGGAAGGCGCCCGGGCAATCCTATCGGTCATCGCGAGTTCGATGATCACGGTGGCCAGCCTGATCTTCTCCATCACAATGCTGTCGCTGCAACTCGCTTCCTCGCAATTCGGGCCGCGGGTCCTGGAAAACTTCATGCGGGACCGCAGCAATCAGATCGTGCTCGGAACTTTTGTGGCAACGTTCCTCTATTGTCTGGTCGTGCTGCGTTCGGTGCGGGGTACGGCGGACTCCAGCTTCGTTCCGCACCTGACCGTTGCATTTGCGGTGGTTCTCGCTGCTGTTGGCGTCGCGGTTCTTATCTATTTCATCCATCATATCGCCACCTCAATCCGCATCGAAACGCTGCTCGCGCAACTGGCAGCCGACGGGTGCGCCGCCGTCGATCGGCTCTTTCCGGAACGGCTCGGCCATGGTCCCTTGCATTACGAGGACGAGCCGGCTGCGGATCGGCTCCCAAACGACTTTGATGCCGGCTCCGAACGGGTCAGTGCCGATGCGAGCGGATACGTGCAGAATGTCGGTATGGACGCTCTCATGCAGATTGCCACAGAACATGATCTTGTTTTGCGGATCGAGACCCCGCCCGGTCGCTTCGTGACCGAAGGTGAATGCATGATCACAGCATATCCGCGTGATCGGGTGTCGGATGGGATCGCCGAAAGCTTGCGTGGCGTGCTTGTCATCGGCCGAGATCGGTCAGTCAATCAGGATCTCGAGTTCGCGATCCGGCGTATTGTCGAACTGGCCCAGCGATCCTTGTCGCCTGGCATAAACGACCCCACGACCGCGCTATACTGCATCGACCGACTCGGAGAGGTGTTCGGTCGATTGTCCGGTCGGGATCTCCCATCGCCCATCCGCTACGACGACACCGGACAGTTGCGTATCCTGACTGAAGTCATCGTCATCGAGGAACTGGCATGTAATGCTTTTTCGGCGATCGCACGCTACGGGACCTCCGACGTCGATGTGGGGGATGTCCCGAAGTTTGTTGAACTTCGTTGAGCGGCGATGCCGGGTTGAACGTTACGCGGCCCTCGATGCAGGGGCAATGAACTTTTCGGCATTTTGGCGCTGATGGG
>NZ_JAZHLK010000029.1:0-58221 GCF_036549515.1 Aurantimonas sp. E1-2-R+4
TCTCTCATGGATGCCTCGTAACCGAAAAGGAAATCGGCACGAAACTCCACGCAGACTTACCGCCGCCCACGCTTCTCTTTCTTCTCAATATCAAATTGTCAAAGATCACGGCATGACCGAAGTCACAACGCCGGGAACCGCAAGCGAAAGCCTGCCGTACCCTTGAGAGGGTCGCTGCATTAGCGGCACTCGAAAAAATAGGACGAAGGCGGCACAAAACCGAACCGGTCAGAACATTTTGTTCGTACCGGCTCCTGGCGGCCCGTTCAGGTCACCCCGGCGCCACCGCCGTCGTCGATGACCGGCATATAGGCGATCGCTGATCCGCCTGTCAACGCCGGTCGTCGCAAAAAATTCAAAAAGCCCACAGCGGCTGCCTGGCGCCAGCGCCGCGTGGCGCGCAAAGACGCTCGGCGCGGTGCTCCTCCGGTTTGGAACGTCATCCGCCGAAAGCGCCGGCGGTTGCCTCGTGCATCGAGGTCTGAACCGCAGCAGCGGATCGAGGCGGTGCCACCAGCGCGGTCAGCAACCGCCCTTGAGCCCACATGGTCGAGACGCTATTGCCGGCAGACAGGGGTTTTCCAAGGCGCGCTCCGCCAACGAAGCGCCTCGGTCGATATTTCGCCACCTTGTACGCGCAAACGCGATGAACAAATGACGACGGGGGACAGACCGCTTGCGATACGACAGGCCGGCTTTTGGGGACGAGCCGCCGCTGGTAGCCGATCGGCGTCGCCGACCGGACCGGCGGCAGGTGTCGGCGCGCTGGCTGGCCGGTACGCTGCTGACCGGCCTCACCTCGACCGCCTTGATGGGCATCGCCCTCTCCGCGGCGCTCGACGGTCACCGCGGCGCCGCGCGGCCCGCCGGCCTCGCGGCGCTGGTCTTCAACAAGACGCTCACCGAGAAAGGTGAGCGCGTCGTTGCGACCGCGATCCCGATCGCCCGCAGCCGCCAGATCATCGAGCTGTCGACCATGAGCAAGGAGGGTGATCGCGAGGTCATCCGCACCCTCCCCTTCGGCTACGTCAACATGCTGCTTGGCGCGCGCTATCAGGCCGGCGCCGACTATCCGAGCTTCGATCCATTGAAAATCTTCGCCGACGCCGCGGAGGGCGGGGCGGGCGTGGACGCGGAGCCTGCCCAGATTTATGGCGCGCGGGTGGAATCGGAGGTGCAACTCAAGGTCCAGTCCTTCGATTATGACGAGGCCGCCTATGAACGCATCGATGCCCTCACCGCCGCCAATGCGGAACAGCTTGTGCGCTCGGTCGCGCCGGGCCTTTCCTACCGGCCGGTCCAGATCGCGTCGCTGGCGACCGTCGACCCGATGCGCTTCAACCTGACAAGCGACGCACCCGACTACGAGCCGGGCTCGGCGTTCCGGGTGGTGGAGGAAAACGTCTCGCTGGCAACCTCCGACACGGACGACACGCTTCCGCGCTTCCACGAGGAAGTCATCCCGTTGCGCGAGACGACGAAGATTGCCGACATTCTCGATGGCAGCGGCCGCTCGGATGCCGAGGCTGGCGCCGCGGTGGAGGCGTTGGTTGGACTTCTGAAATCCGATGAACTGAAAGCCGGTGACGCATTGCGGGTCGGTATCGTCACGAGCGACGATCGCGCGCGGGTCGTGCGGCTTTCGGCCTACCGCGGCAGCCGGCATCTTGCCACCGCCGCCGAGACCGAGGATGGCCCCTTCGCGGCGGCGGCGGCGCCGGAAATGGGCGAATCGGTTGCAGATGCCTTCAATGAGAACGAAAACGAGGCGCCGTTGCGCGCCGACATGCCCAGCGTCTATGATGGCGTCTACCAGGCGGCGCTTTCCTATGGTCTGAACAGCCGGCTTTGCCGTCAATTGGTGAGCATGCTCGCTTCGGAGGTCGACCTCCAGGCTCGGCTGAGCCCGACCGATCGACTGGCCGTGTTCTATTCCCTGGAAGAAGGCGAAGAAGACGCAACCGACAAATCAGAGATCCTGTTCGTCGAGGTCCGCTTCGGCGACACCACGAAGCGCTTCTACCGGTTTCGACCGAACGACGCCGACAGTGCCGACTATTTCGATGCGGAAGGCCGCAGCGCCAAACAGTTCCTGTTGCGCAATCCCGTGCCCAACGGTCGCTTCACGTCGAGTTTTTCGCCCAATCGCAAGCATCCGGTGCTCGGCTATGTGCGTCCGCATTGGGGGGTCGACTGGGCGGCGCCGCGCGGCACGCCGATTCTCGCCTCCGGCAACGGCGTCGTCGAAAAGGCTGGCTGGTCCAGCGGCTATGGTCGCCAGACCATCATCCGTCATGCCAATGGCTACGAGACCTCCTATTCGCACCAGAACGCCATCGCCAAGGGCGTCAAGGCGGGCGCCAAAGTGCGCCAAGGGCAGGTGATCGGCTATGTGGGCTCGACCGGCCTGTCAACCGGCAACCATCTTCACTATGAATTGTCGGTCAACGACAAGAAGGTCGATCCGATGCGCATCAAGCTGCCCTCGGGCCGCGCGCTGAAGGGCGCCGAACTCGACACCTTCGAGCGGGAACGCGACCGCATCGACAATTTGTTGCGCGAGCGCGTCGAGTCGCCGCTGGTCGCCAGTCGCTGACCATCGGAGATGGCGTCGCGTCCGCGCGACGCGAGAACCCGTCAAAGCCGCTGAGTCCTAATCGCCCCGCGCCGACGCGCTGGAGCAACTCCCGACCAAGTGGACGGGACGCCAGTGATACCTCAGGCGAAGGTCCGGTAGGGAGCGAAACGGCTTTCCTGCACCATCCGCCAGCGCCGTGAGGTCGACAGCACGGTCTCGTTCGCGTCGCCGCTTCGCCCAAGCAGTCCGACATCTGCGAGAATATGGCCGTCATGCGCGGCCATGGAGCGGTTGAGAAGTTCGGCACTCTTCATGGCCCGGCCAGCGGTCTTGGTCTTGATACCGGTCTTCAATCCAAACATGTCGCACCCCTACGCTTGTCTGCAGATACCATTTTACTGTGCGACAATTCGTTTGATTAGTCCAGCGACAAGTTTTAAACAGATCGGTGAGAAAAAATCGTCAAATCTCTCTAGCAGGATCCGCGTATGCCCCTGATCGAGGTCGATCTCGTCCGAACCTTCGTCGCGATCTGCGAGACCGGCAGCTTCTCAAAAGCCGCGCAGCACGTCGCTCGCACGCCTTCGGCCGTCAGCCTGCAGATGAAAAAGCTTGAGGCGCTTCTGGGCCGCGCGCTTTTCGTGCGGGAGGGTCGCTCGGTCGGCCTCAGCGGCGACGGCGAGGCATTCCTGGGCTATGCGCGCCGCCTAATGCAGCTCAACGAGGAGGCGGTCTCGCGCTTTCGCGCGCCCGCCATGGAGGGTCGGGTGGCGTTCGGCGCGCCGGACGACATCGGCTATATCGCGATTCCGCAGATTCTGAAGCGCTTCGCCTCGACCCATCCGCATGTCGAAGTCGACGTGAAGCTCAAGTCCAGCGACGAACTGCGCCGACTTTGCGATACCGGCGCGCTCGATCTCGCGGTGCTGTGCTGTTCGGATTACGGCAAGCGGGACGTGCGGGTCGTTCACACCGAAAATCTGGTCTGGATCGGACTCAAGCACGGTCAAGCCGTCAGCAAGGACCCATTGCCGCTGGCTCTCGCGACCCGGGGCTGCGCCTGGCGAGCCAGCGCCCTCGCTGCGCTCGACGCGGCTCACATCGGTTACCGGATCGCCTATTCGAGCGAACACTCGCAAGGACAGATCGCCGCGGTTCTCGCCGATCTGGCGATCGCGCCACTTCCCGAAAGCCATGTCTCCGCGTCGCTGCGCCAATTAGGCGAAGCCGACGGACTGCCGCCGCTGCGCCAATATGAGGTGGCGCTGATGAAGCGGAAGGGCTGCGGCAAGATCGCCGACGCGCTCGCCGAGCACGTCACCGAAAGCTTCGCCGACCTTCGTCCCTCCCTGAGCCTCGCCCTCGCCTGAGCGGGGGGGGGCTCGGGCTGCGGGGACATCATGGTCCCTGGCGCCTTTTCATGAGCGGCAGCGACCGGCCATCGTCCCTTGCAATCAGCCGGCGCTTTCGACGCGCGACTGCGCCCGCCAGAGGTCGATATCGCCTTCGCCGGCGTAACGATCGATCTCGGCAAGTTCGGTCTCGGAGAAGTCGAGCCGGTTCAGGGCGTCCAGCGAATCGTCGAGCTGCGCGACGGTGCGCGCACCCACCAGCGCCGAGGTCACCTCCGGACGCCGCAGCACCCAGGCGATCGCCATCTGCGCCAAACTCTGTCCGCGAGCCTCGGCGATCGCGGTGAGAGCGCGAATCCGTTCGATGTTCGCGGCGCTGAGCATCTCGGGTTTGAACGAGCGTTCGCGCGCCGCACGCGAATCGCTCGGAACGCCCTCCAGATATTTTCGGGTCAAAAGCCCCTGGGCCAATGGCGAAAACGCGATGCAGCCGATGCCGAGCTCGCCGAGGGTTGTCAGGAGCCCGTCCTCGACCCACCGGTTGAGCATCGAATAGGACGGCTGGTGGATGATGAAGGGCGTGCCCTGCTCCTTCAGGATCGCGTAGGCCTGCCGCGTCAGCTCCGGCGAATAGGACGAAATGCCGACATAGAGCGCCCGTCCGGACCGCACGATGTGATCCAGGGCGCCCATCGTCTCCTCGAGCGGGGTCTCGGGGTCCGGCCGGTGATGGTAGAAGATATCGAGATAGTCTAGCCCCATGCGCTTCAGGCTCTGGTCGCAGGAGGCAATCAGATATTTGCGCGTGCCGAAATTGCCGTAGGGACCGGGCCACATGTCATAGCCCGCCTTGGACGAGATGATCAGCTCATCCCGGTAGGGCCGGAAATCCATCTCCATCCAGCGACCGAAATTTTCTTCGGCTGAGCCGTAGGGCGGGCCGTAATTGTTCGCCAGGTCGAAATGCGTGACGCCTCGGTCGAACGCCCGCCGCAGGATCGCCCGTCCGGTCTCGAAGACGTCCGTGCCGCCGAAATTCTGCCAAAGGCCGAGCGAAATGGCCGGCAGTTTCAGACCGGAGCGCCCGACACGGCGGTAAGGGATGGCGTCGTAACGATTGGCCTCGGCGAGGTAGGGCATGCAGCGGACCTTTTTTGGCGAACCAGGAATGCCTGCCGGTATAGGCGGTCGTGCCGTCAGGGAAAAGGGCGGCGGGACGCCAGCTCGATCGGCCTCTTAGCCGCGGCGTGTCTACTTGCAGTAAGTCCCGCCATTTCGCCGCGCCGCGATGTCGAGATGGAAATGCGTCGCATGGTCGGCGTCGGTGCCAGGACCGAGCACCGTCTTGAACGGCCCGCACGCGCCCTCGCGGATCGAGCGTTGAAACCGCGCTTCCGGTGAGCCCGGCTCGTGCGCCTCGACACCGATCGTCGTCCCATTCTTGAAGGCGAAAGCGGCGATGTCGACGGCGCTGCCGCGCGCATGTTCGGAGATGCCGTTTTCGGATGCGCGGTTGCGGCAGACATAGGTGGAGGCATGCCGGAATTCGGCGAGTTCTTCGGCCGGAAAACTTGCCTTGGCCGCCGGAACGACGCTGTCCGTCATCCACCGGTCGAGGGCAAGCGCCGATCGACAAAACAGCTGGGTGTCAGACGAAATCGCGACGCCGCTGGAAAGCCGTTCGATATTGACCGGCCGCAGGACGCCGCAGGCGCCGTCGCTGATGCTCTCACCAATGGTGAAAAGAACGCCGCGCTTTTCAAGTTCCGCCTCGCACATCCTGGCGTCTTCGATGGCCGCGGCAGCCAGGACCGCGGCGGCCGGCGTGATCGCCGCCTCGCGGGCGTTCGAAGGATCGGGGGCATTCGAGACCTTGGCGAGGTTCCCCATCTCCGGAGCGACCGGCCTGGCGGTCGCTGGCGCGGCCTTCTCCGGCGCAACCGATGACGCCGTCTGAGGCACCGCTTCTGGCCGTGGCGTGGGCGTGGGAACAACGTCGAGGGGCTCTTCGGATGCCGCGATGCCGGCGGCCGGCGCGCGGCTTTCGGTCTTGCGATTGCGCACCCCACCGCTTTTGCCGTTGATGCCATGCGCATCCGGTCCGGCGGGCTCTTTGCGAAGCTCCCCCTCCGCCGGCTTCAAAAATATTCCGTCCCGCGCCCCTGTCGCCGCGTCCGGTCGCGCCTCAGGCCTCGGCGGTGCATTGTCCGGCGTCTGCGCCATAGCGGGCGCCTGAGCCAGCCAAGCGGCCGCAACGCAGCAGCCGAGGAAGACCGCCGCGCGGCGCGCCGCGCCCCTCACCCGGTGAACTCGACGACCGTCTGCCCCGGCTCGACCAGTTTGGCCAGCGCCTCGGCGTCCCAGTTGGTCAGCCGCACACAGCCATTGCTGTTGGTCTTGCCGATTTTCGAGGGCTCGGCAGTGCCGTGAATACCGTAACTGGGCTTCGACAAGTCGATCCACATCGAGCCAACCGGGCCGTTCGGCCCCGGCGGAAGGGTGAGCGGTTTGGCATTTTCGCCCTGCTGGAAGTTGATCTTCGGGTTATAATTATAGGTCGGATCAGAGGCCAGAGCGTTGACCTTCATGGTGCCCGACGGTGAGGGCGTCGCGGTCGATCCGATCGTCGCCGGATTAGCGAGCACGATCTCGCCGTCGTGGTCGTATGCCACGAGACGGCCGGCCGTCTTGTCGACCACGATCCGGGCCACCTTGGTCGTCGGTGCCTTCCCGGGATCGGCGACGAGAATCGTCGTGCCCGCCTTTGAAAAATCGGCACCCGGATTGAGCGCCCTGAGAAGATTCTCGTCCATGTGAAATTTTTCGGCCAGCATTTCGGCGGCATCATGGTAGCCGAGCCATTCCATCTCGGCGCGCTGTCCATAATCCTCCGGGATCGACTCAACGTAGCGCCCCGCAACGTCCTCCGCCGTTATCGCGTAGGTCTGCATGGCCTCGCCTTCGTCGACGACGAGGACGGTCCAAAGGTCGGCGTCGGGTTCACCGTCCACCGGCAGACCGCGCATCATTTCGTAGGCTCTGACAGCCTTGCGGGTGTTGTCTCCGAAGAATCCGTCGATGACACCCGGCGAGGCATGCGTACGGCCGAGCAACACTTGAATGCGGATGAGAAACGGATCAGGCGCCACCTGCTGATCGGCGTTTTCAAGGCCGGCTTCGTCGGGAATATCGGTCGAAAAGGACGGCGTCTCGACGACCATGCCGGGCTCGCCGGTCACTTCCACCACCGGTGGAGCCGCGGTGTCGACGCCATCGGCCGCCGCGTCGGCAGCGCCATGATCAGCAGGCGGCACAATGGCGGGCGTCTCGCCGGCCGGCAGCGATTGGGCTTCCGGCAAGGTCGGATCGGACTTCGCGCTCGCCGCAACGGCCTTGGCGTCCGTCTGACGAGACTGCCAATCCATGAATGTCGCGACCTCGATCGCTTCCTTCGAAAGCGAAACGGGGGCGGCGATAGACGTGGATGTCGAAAGAAACGCCAGTATTCCGCTGGCGGCGGCGATCGAAAGAATTTTCATAAAAGGCCTCGCATCTCGAGTGATCCAAGTCCGTACAACGCAAAAGGGGAGCCCGAAGGCTCCCCAATATCGATAAACTTCCCCGGTATGGCTAATGAACCGTAAATATCGATCCCGCCGTCCGACTATTCCACGAACTCCACCGTGACGCCCGGCTTGACCATCTTGGCAAGCTCGGTGGCATCCCAGTTCGTCAGGCGCACACAGCCATTGCTGTTGGTCTTGCCGATCTTGGAAGGCTCGGGCGTGCCGTGGATGCCATAGGTCGGCTTCGACAAAGCGATCCAGATCGAGCCGACCGGGCCGTTCGGTCCCGGCTGGATCGTCAGCACCTTGTCGTTGTCGCCCTGCTTGAAGTTGATCTTCGGATTGTAGGTGTAGTTCGGGTCGAAGGCGATGCGGTTCACCTGGACGATGCCCGAGGGCGACGGCGTCTGGGTCGAACCGATTGTCGACGGATAAGCCGTGATCAACGTGCCGTCGGCGGCGTAGACGCGGACCTGCTCGCGCCCCTTGTCGGCGATGATCCTGGCAACGTCCTGCTTCACCGGCTCGCCGATCGCGGCGACCTTGATCCGCGTGCCCGGACGGCTGAAGTCGGCGCCAGGATTGATCTCGCGCAGATAGGCCTCGTCCATGTGGAATTTCTCGGCGATCTTCTCGGACGGCCGCTCGAAGCTCATCGCCGGCAACTGTGCCTTTTCCCCGTAATCGGAGGGGATCGACGCTACGAAGGGGCCGCCGACGTCGTCGGCGGTCAACTCGTAGGTAGTGATGGCCGGACCGCCGGTCGCGTCGAGTTCCTCGGCCAACGCCTGGGCGTCGCCGGTGGGAAGGGTACGACCAAACTTTTCCTGATAGGCGGCCACCGCCTTATCGACATTGGAGCCCATACGCCCATCGATCACGCCGGGCGACGTGCCGGCCCTGTCGAGCAAGATCTGCAGGGCCGCGATTTCGGCCTTGGCGTTCTTGCCCTTGGGCGTCGCCACCTTGGGGGCCGGATCGCTCTCCTGGACCGTCTGCCCCTCCGGCTGAACGATCGGCGCGCCCGGCTCCGGCAGCGGCTCGGAAGACGGAATCGTGTCCGGCAGCGCGGCGTCCCTCTGCGGCTCGACGACCGCATCTGCAGGCGCTGATGGGGGCAGTTCCGCTTCGCGGCGCGGCTCGGCGGCCGGTTGGTCGGGCGCGGGCAATGGCGCGGCGATCACCGGGGCATCGAAACCCGGGCCGCTACGGGGCTCTGTATGGTACGGGTCCGCCGAGCGTGGACGAACTGTCGAAGGCTCTATGGGGACCGGCTCGACGATGACGCCCGGAGGAGCGATGTCGACCCGCCCTTCGAGCGTTACTCCCGGCGGCGGCGGTCCGTCGATAATCGCGCCACGGCGGTCCTCGAAGCGCTGACGACGTTCCCGGAACTGCTGGCGGCGCGGCTGCTCCACGCCGATGATGCGGCCATAGGCATCGACCATGACGCGCCGGCCCATCTCGTCGATGTAGACTTCGGCGACGTTGTCGTCATAAATCTCGACGTTCGGATCGTAATATTGCGCCAGCTGCACGCCTTCATCGATCCGCCTCGCGGGATCGACGGTTTGCGCCAAGGCCGCCGTTGCGCCGAATGACAGCACGAGCGCCGGAAGATACAACCGCGCGATTACACTCATCTTCACCTCTCCACCAAAGCCGGTGACCCGGACGCCGCGATCGGCCTGCGAAAACGCTTCCTCGCTGAGGCAGGCGGATTTCGTGGCAGCTTGACGACCGGTCCTGACCGTATTGCCATAGCGAATGGCAGATGAACCGGACATGAAAATGGCGGTTTTGCTTCTTTTTTCGGTCTTAATCGGCTGATCCAGCCTCGCGACAGCGCCAGATGCGCCCGAACGGCACCCTGCGGCAAGCCCGCCTTCCGACGACCCGACCGCCTCCTCGCCCGCCGCCGAATGCGGCCCGGTGGAACACGAGGGGTCCGCAACCCGTTGATGGGGCAACCGAAACGGATCGGAGAAGCAGCATGTCATCGACGGAAGGACGGACTATCATGGGCGACGAGGCCACGGGCGGTGTTGGCGTCGACAATATCGAGGCGAGCCGCGTCTCGGGGACCGAAGTCTACAACACCGACGGTCATCATCTGGGTCATATCCATGACCTCGTGCTCGGCAAGCGCGACGGACGGGTGAAATACGCGATCATGTCGTTTGGCGGCTTTCTGGGGATCGGCGAAGAATTTCATCCCCTGCCTTGGCAGGTGCTGAAATATGACGAGCGGCAAGGTGGCTATGTCGTTGGCATCACCCGCGATCAACTCGAGGGCGCGCCGCGTTATGCCGCGGGCGCCACGCCAAGTTGGGGCGACCCGGACTACGGCCGCAGCATCGACGACTATTATCGCCCGGCCTACATCTGACCGGTGGGAATCAGGGCCCAATGAAAAAGGGCGGCCTCGCGGCCGCCCTTTTTCGTTCGTTATCGCACTTGTCAGGCGGCCGCCCGGTCGCCAGCGGCGTTTGCTTTCGAGCCGACCACATGGAAAATCAGGTGATCGGTCCCGCCGGTGATCTTCACCGTGCTCTCGTCGCGAACCTCGCCGAGCAGGATCTTCTCGGCCAGCGGGTCNTCAGGTGATCGGTCCCGCCGGTGATCTTCACCGTGCTCTCGTCGCGAACCTCGCCGAGCAGGATCTTCTCGGCCAGCGGGTCCTGCACCTCGCGCTGGATCACCCGCTTCAGGGGTCGAGCGCCGTAGGCCGGATCGTAGCCCTTCTCCGCCAGCCAGGCCCGTCCGCTCTCGTCGAGCTCGATCTGGATCTTGCGATCGACGAGCAGCTTTTCGAGCCGCGCCATCTGGATGTCGACGATCGCGCCCATCTCCGAGCGGTGCAGCCGGTGGAAGAGGATGGTCTCATCCACCCGGTTGAGGAACTCCGGCCGGAAGGAGGCACGCACAACGGCCATCACCTGTTCCCGTGCGGCTTCCGCGTCCTCGTCGTCCTTGAGCGCGACCAGATATTCCGCCCCGAGGTTGGAGGTCATGATGATCATGGTGTTGCGGAAGTCGACCGTCCGCCCCTGCCCGTCCGTCAGGCGCCCGTCGTCGAGCACCTGCAACAGGACGTTGAAGACGTCCGGGTGGGCCTTTTCGATCTCGTCGAACAGAACGACCTGATAGGGCCGGCGCCGCACGGCCTCGGTGAGCGAACCGCCTTCCTCGTAGCCGACATAGCCCGGAGGCGCGCCGATCATCCGGGCGACCGAATGCTTTTCCATGAACTCCGACATGTCGAGCCGGACCATCGCCGTTTCGTCGTCGAACAGGAAAGAGGCCAGCGCCTTGGTGAGCTCGGTCTTGCCGACACCGGTCGGGCCGAGGAAGATGAACGAGCCAATCGGCCGGTTCACGTCCTGAAGGCCGGCCCGCGCCCGCCGCACCGCCCTGGAGACGGCCTGAACCGCTTCGCCCTGGCCGACGACGCGCTTTTGCAGCGAGTCTTCCATGCGCAGCAGCTTGTCGCGTTCGCCTTCCAGCATCCGATCGACCGGAATACCGGTCCAGCGCGAGATCACCTGGGCGATATGGTCGGCGGTGACGGTTTCATCGACCATCGAATCGGCATCAGGCACACCGTCGCTCGCCTCGGCCTCCTGCAGTTCCTGCTCGAGCTTGGGGATTTCGCCATAGGCGAGTTCTCCGGCGCGCTGGAATTCACCTTGCCGCTGAGCGATGGCGAGGTCGTTGCGGGCCTCGTCGAGTTGCCGTTTCAGATCCGCGGCAAGGCCCAGCTTGGATTTTTCCGCCTGCCAGGCGCTGGTGATGCGACCGGATTCTTCCTCCAGATTGGCGATCTCGGAATCGAGCCGCTCCAGCCGGTCCCGTGCCGCGTCGTCGGTCTCCTTGCGCAACGCCTCGCGCTCGATCTTCAGCTGCATGACACGCCGATCGATCTCATCGAGCGCTTCGGGCTTGGTATCCACCTGCATGCGCAGCCGCGCCGCGCCTTCATCGACAAGGTCGATCGCCTTGTCCGGCAGGAAGCGGTCGGTGATGTAGCGGTTCGACAATTGCGCCGCCGCCACCAGGGCGGAGTCGGAGATACGCACCTGATGGTGCTGCTCGTATTTCTCCTTGAGGCCGCGCAGGATCGAGATCGTATCCTCGACCGTCGGCTCGGCAATGAACACCGGCTGGAAACGCCGGGCCAGCGCCGCGTCCTTCTCGACGTGCTTGCGATATTCGTCGAGCGTCGTCGCGCCGACGCAGTGCAGCTCACCGCGGGCGAGCGCTGGCTTCAGCAGGTTTGAGGCGTCCATCGCCCCGTCCGCCTTGCCGGCGCCGACCAGCGTGTGCATCTCGTCGATGAACAGGATGATCGAACCGGCCGCGCTGGTGACTTCCGACAGCACCGCCTTCAGCCGTTCCTCGAATTCGCCGCGATATTTCGCGCCGGCGATCAGCGATCCCATGTCGAGCGCCATCAGTTGCTTGTCGCGCAGCGACTCCGGCACGTCGCCATTGACGATCCTGAGCGCCAGGCCTTCGGCGATCGCGGTCTTGCCGACACCCGGCTCGCCGATCAAAACAGGATTGTTCTTGGTGCGCCGGGAGAGGACCTGGATCGTGCGGCGGATTTCCTCGTCCCTGCCGATCACCGGGTCGAGCTTGCCTTCCCGCGCCACGGCGGTGAGATCGCGGGCGTATTTCTTCAAGGCGTCGTAGCCGCTCTCGGCCGAGGCGGAATCCGCCGTGCGTCCCTTGCGTATTTCGTTGATCGCCTCGTTGAGGCCGTTCGGCGTCACGCCGGCCTTCTTCAGGATATCGGCTGTCTTGGCGGATGTCTCGATCGTCAGCGCCAGCAGCAGCCGCTCGACGGAGACGAAGCTGTCGCCGGCCTTTTTGGCGATTTCCTCCGCCGTCGCGAACACCTTGGCCAGCGGCTGGGCCAGATACATCTGCCCGCTGCCGCCCGAGACACGGGGCATCGCATCCAGCGCCGCATCTACGGCGATACGCACGTCCTTTGGCCGGCCACCGGATTTCTCGATCAGGCCGGCCGCCATCCCCTCCTCGTCGTCGACGAGAACCTTGAGGAGATGCTCCGGGGTGAATTGCTGATGGTCGCGCGACACCGCGAGCGTCTGGGCCGCCTGAATAAAGCCGCGCACCCGTTCGGTATATTTTTCCAGATTCATTGGATCGCTTCTCCTTTCGGCGGTCCACCCTCGCCCGAGGCATGAGCCGCACATCCATGGAGAACGGCTCCCGACACCGGCGAGCCGCCCGCAACGGATATGGGATCGGACGGGTCGCCGCGAAAGAGGCGGCTTGCCGGACTGTTGCAAAAATGTTGCGCCATTTTGAACGCAAAAGGACGCCGCGGCAGCCGCGACGTCCTTGATCTTGATCATATGGCTATGGCGATCGGCCGAAAAGCCAGCCGGTTCAGCCGTTCGACGCCAACAGGAAGTCCGGCAGCGTATTACCCTCGCCATCGCGGGTCTCGGCCGACGCCTCTTCGGGCTTCTTCTTGCGCGGCCGGCCGGGCCGACGCTTCACGGGCGCTTCGCCTTCCGTCTCCGGTGCCTTCACCCCGTGATCCGGGTTGACGGCCGCCTCGACCGTGCGGGCTTCGACCGTCGCGGCCTCATCGCCCGGACGGGTTTCGCTCGCAGCGATCGCTTCGTCACCCTCGCGGCTCCGGCGCGGCCTGCCCCGGCGACGCGGCGTCCGTTCCGCCTGTGCGTCGGGTTGCGATTCGCCGGCAGCGACCGCTGCGCCGCTTGGCGCTTCCGACGAACGCTCGTCACGGGTGCGCTCGCCGTCGTTGCGCTGATGGCGGCCGCTGTCGCCTTGTTCGGAGTTCTCGCGTCCGATCACCGGCTGCGGGCCGGTGCCGTCCGCCTGAACCCTGTCCCGGCGGTCGCGGTTCCTGTCGCGATTGCCATCACGGCCCCGATTGCCGTCCCGGTCGCGATTGTGGTCACGATCTCGGTTGCCATCGCGATCGCGGTTGCCGTCACGGTCTCGGTTGTCGCGAGCGTTCTCACGGTCGCGGTTGCCATCGCGATCCCGATCACGGTTGCTATCACGATCGCGAAAACCCTCGCGGCCATCACGATCGCCGTCCTGCTGACGATGATCGTTGCGCTCGCCGCGATCGCTCGAATTATCCTGCGAATCGTCGTCCTCATCGGAATCGTCGCGGGAATCACGTTCGTCACGCTGTTGCGGGAACTGCGCCTGCGCAGCCGCCACGATGCGGTTGTAGTGCTCGGCGTGCTGCAGATAGTTCTCGGCCATCACCCGGTCGCCAGCACCCGAAGCATCGCGCGCGAGCGTCGTGTACTTCTCCGCGACATGCTGGGCGGTACCCCTGATTTTCACATCCGGGCCGTTCGACTCGTAACTGCGCGAGAGCGGATTAGGACCTTTCCGTCCGCGGCTGCGCATACGGTTTTTCTGCTGTCCTGGCCTCATGAACTTCCTGTCTATTGGATGCACCGGTCGCGCCGGTATGGCCTACTGCCTCAGGGTGCGCCATGCGCGCCCGCACGAAATTAGCTCCGCCGGAGCAAAGCCAACATAGAGAGGTTAAAATCGGTTGTGCCTGGCGATACCCTCACGCCGGCTTGACGGACGACCTACCAGTCATCTCGAGCGTCCTGTGGGCTGCCGTCGAGCGGCGCCTAAAGGAACTGCCCCCTCGGATGTTCCGTACTGGCGGCGACCCTAGAGGGTAACGCGCGCCGTAACAAGTGCCTTTTCAACAATTAAGGCGGTCAACACTGGATCGAAGCGCGATCCCCCTCCTGCTCTGACAGCGGTTTCTCCTCCCGGCCGAAACTCAGGACGCGAACCACACCGGAAAAATCGCGTGTGCAAACGTGGAGATGCAACCCTTGTGATGCAAATATCGCCGCCACGTCGTCTTCCTGCCCCAGGCCAATCTCGACGATCACGCGGCCGCCGGGCCGCAAAACCGCGTCGATTCCCGCCGCGATCGCACGATAGGCATCCAGCCCATCCTCGCCACCGTCCAAGGCTGCCAGCGGATCATGCTCGCGCACGTCAACCGCCAGGGACGGAATATCGCCGCTCCGGATATATGGTGGATTCGACAGCACCAGATCAAGGGGGCCGCCGGCCGCCGCAAGATAATCCGACAGGACAGGCTGCATCCTGTCGGCAACGCCCGCCGCTTCGGCATTGCGGCATGCGGTTGCGAGCGCGCCTGGCGAGATATCGATCGCCAGAGCCCGCGACCGCGGAAACAGCGCCAGCAGCGAAACGGCGATGACACCCGACCCCGTGCCGATATCGGCGAAGAGACATTCCCCGCGCCGGTCGATAATCTCGGCCATCGCCTTGCGCGCCTCGTCGACGAGAATTTCCGTGTCCGGTCGCGGCTCCAGGGTGTCGGGAGAGATTTCGAACTCGTGCTCGTAGAAGGCGCGGCGGCCGAGGATGCGATGAACGGGCTCGCCGGCGAGCCGTCTGGCGAGGCGCGATTCGAGGCACGCCACCGCCCCGCTCGACACCGTCAGGGCGGACGCGGAATGAACCTCTCCCAGTGGGAGGCCCGCGCACTCGGCAATGAGCAGGCGCGCGTCGAACTCCGGCGTTGCCGACTGGGCCGCGCGCAGGCGCTCGATAGCGTGGCGCAGCAACGGGCCCAGCCTGTCGGCCGCCTCAGTCATCCACGCCGACGGCGGCAAGCTGGTGGGCCTGATGGTCGGCGACCAGGGCTCCGACCAGTTCGTCCATCTCGCCCTCGATCACGCGATCGAGTTTGTAAAGGGTCAGATTGATACGGTGGTCGGTCACGCGGCCTTGCGGAAAATTGTAGGTGCGGATGCGCTCGGAGCGATCGCCGCTGCCGACCTGTCCCCTGCGCGCGGCGGAGCGTTCGTCGTCAGCCTTCTGGCGTTCGAGATCGAAAAGGCGCGCCTTCAGCACCTGCATCGCCCGCGCGCGGTTCTGATGCTGCGATTTTTCCGACGATGTCACCACGATGCCGGTCGGCAGATGGGTGATGCGAACGGCCGAATCGGTGGTGTTGACGTGCTGGCCGCCGGCGCCCGAGGCGCGCATCGTGTCGATGCGAATATCCTCGGCGCGCACGTCGACGTCGATGTCTTCCGCCTCTGGCAGGACCGCCACGGTCGCGGCCGAGGTATGGATTCGGCCGCCCGATTCGGTCGCGGGAACGCGCTGCACCCGATGCACGCCTGATTCGAACTTCAGCCGTGAGAATACGCCGGGCCCTTGGATCGAGGCGATCACCTCTCGGTAGCCGCCGACCTCGCCCTCGCTCGCCGACAGGAGCTCGACCTTCCAGCGGTTCAACTCAGCATAGCGCTGATACATGCGAAACAGGTCGCCGGCGAAGAGCCCCGCTTCGGACCCGCCTGTGCCGGCGCGGATTTCCAGGATGGCCCCTTTTTCGTCGGCGGCGTCCTTAGGCAGCAGCAGGATACGAATCTCGTCCGTGAGCTGGTCGAGACGCTGCTTCAATTCGTCGATCTCGACCTCGGCGAGGTCGCGCATCTCGCGATCGGCGGTCGGGTCGTCCAGCAGCGAGCGGGAATCGGCGAGTTCCCGTTCCACCTTGCGATAGGAGCGGATCGCCGCGACCACCGCCTCCAAGCCGGAATATTCCGCGGCGAGCTTGGAATAGACGTCGTGCGCCGGCCCCTTGGCCATCTCGTTCTCGAGATGACCAAAGCGGGCCAGGATCTCATCAAGGGTCGAATTCGGCAGCGTCGCCATAATGTCCTGAAGCTGATGTCAAGGTGAATGGAGCGCGGCCCATGCCGCGGCGAAGAGGCGGGGCGTGCCGCCGATCACTGCGGTCCGCTAATACGGGATTCCATTGGCTTCCGCGAAATCGACGAGAAGCTGTCGCGGACTGGCCGCCAGTTGGCTGCCGTTGAGTTGCTGCGCCAGCGCCTCGGAAAGCTTTTCCGCCTCCAGTTCGACAATCATCGCCTTCACCGGACCGATCGAGGGCGGTGCCATGGATATGGAGCGGAAGCCGAGTCCAATCAACGCCATCGCCGAGAGCGGCTGACCGGCCATCTCGCCGCACAGCGTCACCGGGACATCGTGACGCTGCCCGGCATCGACGATCGACTTCAACGCCCGCAGGAACGGCGCCGACAAATCGTCGAAGCGCGTGGCGACACGCGCATTGCCGCGATCGACGGCATTGAAGAACTGGAACAGGTCGTTCGAGCCAACGGACACGAAATCGAGCACTTCCATCAGCTCGTCGAGCTGGAACAAAAGCCCCGGCACCTCGATCATCGCGCCCACCTTCAGCCGCTTCGGCATGACATGGCCGAAGCGCGTCAGATGCTTGAACTCGCGGCTGATCATCTCGCGCGCTTGCCTGAGCTCCGACACCTCCGTCACCATCGGAAACATGACGCGCAGTTCGCGCCCGGCGGCCGCCTTGAGCAACGCCCGCAGCTGGGTGCGCATCAAGCCGGGACGGTCGAGGGCAAGCCGCAGCGCCCGGTAGCCCAGCGCCGGATTTTCCTCCGGCGACTGGCTGAGATAAGGCAACACCTTGTCGCCGCCGACATCCAGCGTGCGAAACGTCACCGGCCGGCCGTTGGCCGCATCCATGACCGCCGAATAGAGCCGCTCCTGATCGCGCGCACGCGGCATCGTCGAAGCGACCATGAACTGGAGTTCGGTGCGGAAAAGGCCGATGCCTTCCGCGCCTGCAGCGTCGAGCTGGGGCAGGTCGACGAGAAGGCCCGCGTTCATTTGCAAGCTGATCGGCACGCCGTCCTTGGTCTCGGTCGGCACATCGCGCAGCGAATGATAGCGCTCCTGGCGCTTCGCCCGGAACTTCACCTTGTCGGAATACAGCGCCTCGAGTTCCGGAGGTGGACGCAGATGAACGCTGCCGTCCTCGCCGTCGACGATGATCGAATCGCGGTTCTCTGACATCGAGACCGCGCCCTTGACCTGGCCCACGACGGGAATTCCCAGCGCTCGCGCGACGATGACGACGTGGCTGGTCGCAGCGCCCTCCTCCAGCACCAGCCCGCGAATGTCGTCCCGGCGATAGTCGAGCAACTCCGCCGCGCCCATCGAACGCGCGACGATGATGGCGTCGGCATTCTCCGCCCCGGCGTGGTCGTCGCGGCCGATCAGCTGGCGCAGCAACCGGTTGGCAAGATCGTCAAAATCATGCAACCGCTCGCGAATATACGGATCGGTCATGTGCATCATACGGGCGCGCATGTCCGACTGCACCTTCTCGACCGCGGCTTCCGCGGTCAGTCCGTTGCGAACCGCTTCCTGGAGCCTGCGCACCCAGCCCCGATCATGGGCGAACATGCGGTAGGCCTCGAGAACGGCGCGATGCTCGCCTTCGCCAGCCACGTCCCGGCGCGACAGCATGTTCTCGATCGACACCCTGAGGATGCAGAGCGCCTTGTCGAGGCGTTCGACCTCCGCTTCCGTGTCCTCATTGAACAGGTTGGTGACGACGACCCGCGGCTCGTGCAGAACCACCTTGCCCAGGCCGATGCCATCCGACAGGGCAGCACCATCGAAGCTGACCGGCCGCGACAGGTCGAGCGCGACACCGGGGCGTTGCAAGCCCTCCAGACTGCCGGCGGCGATCATCTCGGCAACGACCATCGCCACCGTCTCCAGCGCCTCGGATTCCTCGTCGCGATAGATTCGCGCGGATTTGTTCTGGACGACGAGCACGCCGAGGGTCCGGCCAGCGCGCAGGATCGGCACGCCCAGGAAGGAGTGGTAAACCTCCTCGCCGGTCTCTGGCAGATAGGTGAAGGCCGGGTGCTTTTGCGCCTCGGACAGGTTCAGCGGCCGCGCCGTCGCCGCGATCGTGCCGACGAGGCCCTCGCCAAGCTTGAGCTGGGCGAGGTGGACTGCCGCCGGATTGAGACCTTCGGTGGCATAGAGTTCCAACACCGCGTCGGCGCGCAGCACGTAGAGCGAGCAGACCTCGGCCACCATGTTCTGGGCGATGGAGCGGACGATCTGGTCGAGGCGCACCTGCGCGTCGAGAGGCTCGGCCATGAGCTCCCGGATGCGGCGCATGAGAACGCGCGGGCCTGACATGTCGCTTCTCAACAACGCGGTCTTCCGTTTCAGGGGCCGACAAAGCGTCGCAACCGATCCAGTCCGGCTACGCCACGGCCTGTCCCTACAAGATCACATACTCAGGTTCGCCGAGAACCCCATTGGGGAAATGAGCCGTGACCGCCAAGAAAAGTGCCTTGGCGTCCTCGATGGCACGATTCGGCGCGCCGCCCCAAGACATTACCCCTTATCGAGGCCATAGACCGAATGCAGAGCGCGAACTGCAAGCTCGGTGTAATCGCCATCGATCAGGATCGATATCTTGATTTCGGAGGTGGTGATGGCGCGAATGTTGACGCCGCGCTCGGCCAGCGCCTTGAAGGCAGTGGCGGCAACACCCGTATGGCTGCGCATGCCGACCCCGATGACCGAGACCTTGGTCAGCCCCTGTTCGCTCTGGATCGCGTCGTAGCGCATTTCCGCCTTGGCCTTGTCGAGCACGGCAGTGGCCTTGCCCAGATCGCCGGCCGGGACCGTGAAGGTCATGTCCGTCGAGGCGCCCGATTCGGAGATGTTCTGGACGATCATGTCCACATTCACGCCGGCCTCGGCGAGCGGCCCGAAGATGGCCGCCGCGACACCTGGCTGATCGGCCACTCGCCGCAGCGAGATTTGTGCTTCGTCCCTGGCGTAGGCGATCCCTGTGACGACCTGCTGTTCCACGATTTCATCCTCGTCGCAAATGAGCGTTCCCGGCGGGTTGTCGAAATCGCCCATGCCGGGCGCGTCCGGGTCGTCGAAAGAAGACCTCACGAAGGTGCGCACCTTGTGCACCATGGCGAGTTCGACCGAACGGACCTGTAGCACCTTGGCGCCGAGTGAGGCCATTTCCAGCATTTCCTCGAAGGAGATGCGGGCCATGCGCCGCGCCTTGGGCTCGATCCGCGGATCGGTGGTGTAGACCCCGTCGACATCGGTATAGATATCGCAGCGATCGGCGCCCAGCGCCGCGGCCACGGCCACGGCTGATGTATCGGAGCCGCCGCGGCCGAGCGTAGCGATGCGGTTGTCCGGCGCGATCCCCTGAAAACCGGCGATCACCGCGACCTGATTGTCCTCGAACCGCCGGATGATGTCGGACGCGTCGATCTCCTGGATGCGGGCCGCGCCGTGGGCGCCGTCGGTCTTGATGGCGATCTGCCAGCCTTGCCAGGAGCGCGCGTTGACCCCCATCCCCTGAAGCGTGATCGCCAGGATGCCGGCCGTCACCTGCTCGCCCGACGCAACGACGGCGTCGTATTCGCGCGCGTCGTGGATCGGCGAGGCCTCGCGGCACCAGCCGACGAGCTCATTGGTCCGGCCGGCCATGGCGGAGACGACGACGGCGACGTCGTGGCCCGCGTCGACCTCACGTTTGACATGCCGCGCGACGTTGCGGATGCGGTCGATGTCGGCGACGGAGGTTCCGCCAAATTTGAGGACGAGACGGGCCATGAAAACGGGTTCGTTGTCTTGGGGGACCGAGCCCCAGGGGTCCGATCGGTGACGGGTGCGGCGAACGCTTGTCACGGCGCGTTCTTGAAATGCCCAGTAAGGGTTAAGCGGGCGTTCCCTAGCCGATGCGGCCCGCAACTGCAATCGGGGGACGTCGGTTGGAACCTTGCTGGCGGCTCGCTAGCGCTCTGCCGCCAAAAGGATCGGGGGTCAGCTCTGGTTCGACCGCGCCTCATCCCCGGCTTCCTCGCGCGTGGCCCGAGACGACGCGCTTTGGTCCCGCATCGAAGGCGAGAGCCACATAGCGGGCGTTGCGGTAATGAAATCGCAGCCGCCAGCGCCGACGCAGGAATCGATTGGCCATCATGGTGGCGCGCGCCGGCAAGGTGGCCGCATCGTCGAAGGGAATGATGTGATGGAGGAGGACGATCCGCCCGCCCGGTGCGATCGCCTGTTCGAGTGCCAGCAGACAATGCCGGAGCGCCTCCGGCGACAAGTAGTAGAACACTTCCGAGACGACGATCAGATCGAATGGCCCTCTGGGCATTGCCTCCGGCAGCACGGCCTGCACGAATTTCACCCGATCTCGCCCTCGATTGCGGCGCCGGGCAATGTCCAGGGCGGTCGCCGAGCCGTCCGTCGCGGTCAGGCGCAGGCACCGGTCAGCCAATGCCGCCGTGGTTTCGCCATTGGCACAGCCGAGTTCCAGCCCTCTGCCGTAGCTATGCGAGCCGCAAGCCCGCAGCAGCACGCCGCGCTTGTAGTGCTCGAACGGTGCCGCAGCATAGCGCCAAGGGTCCGGATCGGCGGCGAACAGCGCCTCGAATCCCGCGACGTCGATCACCTTTCGCATGGCTGCCAGTAGATCTCTTCGGGTCCGGTCAGACGCGCGATGGTCGCAGGGTTCAGCCGGAAGCCGTCTGGGTCGTCGGCGATCAACTCGCTCGTCTGCGAGACATGCGCGGCCACGGCCACTCGCTTGGCCGCCTGATGCGAAGTGATGTCGAGGCGCCGTTCGACCATCTCGCCCGCCCGGGGCCGAGCGTCCGCCGCGCCCAGTTCGTCGAGCCAGATCGCGTATTCGAGCTGCAAGGGCTGCTGGGCCGCCGTCGTCAGGGCCGCGGTCACCAGCCCCCAGCTGTCGCGATGGTCCCGGTGCGGGTCGCGCCGCCAAGGCAGAAGGACGAGGTCAGGACGAAAATCTTTGACGATCTGCACAACCTTGCTCTTGGCTTCGCGCCAAAGCGCAGTGTCCTCGGCCGGCATATCGGCGTCCCGCAAACGCAGAAAGCTGCGCGGATGGTCGCCGGCGCCGAGGCATTCCAAGGCATTCGACGCTTCGACTTCGCGCTGGGCCGCCAACCGCTCCCGGGACCATGTTGCGGAGCCGGGATGCGACGCGCCGCCGTCGGTGACGAAGATCGTGTGGGTCTGCCGCCCGAGCGCCGCAGAGCGGGCGATCGCTCCGCCGCAGCCGAGCGATTCGTCGTCGGGATGCGGCGCGACGACAAGGATTCGCGCGGCTGCGAACGCCTGGGGAACTCCCGTGTTGGTCATGTCCGCGGCACCGCGCCGGGATGCCAGTCGCCCGTCGCCATCGCTTCGCCTAAGGATCGGAGCGCGCCATCCGGGTTCGGCTGACGCAGATAGGTCCGAAGATCGCGGACCAGTCGTTCCAATGGATGCGGCGCATTGAACCCCGCGGCTCCGACGGCTCGTTCCGCCGTTTCCAGAACCTGCAACGCGTTCGCCTCGACCGCGGATCGCGTCGCGTTGGCATAGGCCAGAAGCGCCTGCGCCGGGGCCTCATCGTCGGCCCGCCCGCTCTCGGCGGCGTCCCAGGCGCCGGCGGCCCGGTCGATCCAGCCATAGCCCGACTCGACGGCGATCCCCATGCGCGCCAGGCGATGCAGCTGGTGGGGGTCACCGGCTCGCCCGGTGCTGGTCAGATGGGCCAGCGCGGCATCAAGCACTGCATGCATGCCGCCGACATGCACGGCGGCGAAGCGGATGGCGCCACCGCTGAACCACGGCTCCCGGACATAGTCGTCCGGCTGCCCGAGGACATGATCGGCGTCGGCGGACACCCCGGTCAGGTCGATGATGTGACTGCCCGAAGCGCGCATGCCGAGCGGGCGCCACCAAGAGCGGTCGATCGACGCGGCGTCGAGCGGAGCCAACATCATCTGACGTCCTCCCGCCGTCGGCATCGTCACGATCGCCTGCGACAAGCCGTCGACGCCGGAAGCGTAGTTCTTCTTGCCGGCATAGTGTCCCTCTTCGAGCCGCAGCGGGTCGGTGGGAGCGTCGGTGTTCCAGACGCCGAACAATTCCCCCCTCTCCGCCTTGGCGCGATACGCTGCGGCCTGTTCCGGCGTCCCGTAGCGATAGACCAGCAGCAACGCGTTGGCATGCCCCTCGAAAATCCGGCCGGTGCTGAGATCGCCGCGGCCAATCGCGGCCAGAAGCCGCAGCAGCTTCGCCGTTTCGCCAGAGCCGACCGGCGGTTGCGTGGAGTAGCCGCGCGATTCCAGCACCGCGAACGCCTCATGGGGAAACTCGCCGTCCCGGTCTCGCGCCGCGGCAAGGGCGGCGAGACGATCAGAAAGTTCCTCCAGTTGCGCCGCCTCGTACAGATCATGCCGCACGGGACGCGCCCCCGAAACGTCGGATCAGCCCGTCCAGTTCGTCGATTGCCGCCCTGACCGGAACGGTCGCGATCGCGTCGGGCGCCTCGGGTGCGAAGCGTTCCACCAGTTCCTGCGGCGATAGCAGCTGCCCGAACGAATCGTGGAGGTCGGCCGGCAGAATGGAAAGACGCATGGCGGCCGTGGCGAGCGACGCCGCATCGCAATCACCGAGCGTCCGCAACAGTCGGCGGCGCCGCGCGCGTTCCAGTATCGCCGTTGGAGCCTCCACCAGATGCGGATCGCCGGCTTGTGTCGCCTTGACCCATTGCTTCAGACAGTCCGCCATTCCGCCAGCGGCGCGACCGGACAAACGCGCCGAGACCTCGACGATGACTTCCGGCGCGTGCCGCACCTTGAAGCCGCTTGAACGGACATTCGTCACGAAGGCAAGGTCCTCCCGGCGAGGCAATGCCGGCAGCCCACCGACCCGATCATACACGTCGGCCTTCACCGCAAGGCTTGCGCCGGTATGGTCGTGATGGCGCGGCCACGGATCATGCGGCAGCGGGTCGACGATCGCGGTCAGTTGGTCGCTTAGCATGGCAAACTCTTGCTGATCGCGCGCGCGGCGGAGAAACGCCGGGCCAAGCAAGGCTTCCTCGTCGACATTGCCGATCAGGCGTCCTCCGACGAGATCGGCGCCTTGGGAGATCGCAGCCAGATTGGCTTCGATCCAATTGTTCGCAGGTACGGCGTCGGCGTCGGTCGTCAGCAAGACGCCACTCCCATCCGACGGGCACAGCGCGCGGGCCGTGTCCAATGCGAGCCGCCGCGCCGAGCCGGCATGGGCGTCGACCGGTTCGAATGCGACCGTCACCGCATGAAGGGCGATGCCCGCATGCTTTTCCGCCTCCCGCAGAGCGGCCCCAAGCGAGTCGTCGCGACAATTGTTCAAAATGAGCACGACATCCAGCCGTGCAACGCCACGCCTAAGCCAGCTCTGCTTGGCCAAAGCGCGGATCAGCCCCGGAAGCCGCTCTGCTTCGTCCCGCGCCGGGACGGCGACCAACGGGCGTAGGTCGAGCGCCGTAGGGTTCGTGGCGAACAACGAAGGACGATGAACGACATTCGTCGTCGCACCAGGTGTTGGCGCGCCGGACCCCGCCGGATCGAAGATCGAAGCTACGTCCGGGGAATTTGCGATTTCTGTCTTGCGAAACATCTGATGTGCCGTCGAGGCTGGAACCTCTGCTCAAACAACAAGGCTCGTTTCCCTGTTCCACGGAGGCTTGAGCCAAATCGTTACCCGGCTTGCGAACAGCACCCAGGGGAACGACGCGCCGGACGCCAAGCGCGTGCCTCACCCGGTGCCTCTGCCGCCGGGCGAGCGACGGTCTTCAAGCCTTGTCGAGGAGGCTGCTGACAGTGCCCTTCGCATCGATTTGGCACCAGATTGGAGCCTGTCTGACCTCGTACCCGCCCCGGCGCTTATACGTGATCCGTGTGAATAGAGGCGCCAGATAACCACCATCCTTCAGGCTCTTCATTTGCCCATAGCTCCTGACGGTCACCTCGGTGGAGCCGTATGGCAGGGCGGCTTGCGCGACGGACTTCTTGCAGGCCCCGAGGACGCGGCGAGGCGTACCGGCGATTTGCTGGATGGAAGCCGACGAGGCCTCATCGCGGGTGAGCAAAGCGGCCTCTCCACCACTTGTTGGGCGAAGATACCGAGGCAAAACGATCGTGGGGTCAGCACCGGTCGCCTGCGGGCCGGGCGAGGCGGCGTTTTCCGCCGCGGCTCCGGAAGCGCTGCTCGTTCCAGAGCTGCCAGCCGATACGCCGGCAGATGCGTCACCGCCACCGGCCGAAACCCCTGCGGACGTACCGCCAGCCGACGCGCCAGCAGAGACGGCACCGCTGCTCCCCGCGCTCACTCCAACTCCGGCACCGCTCGCCGAAACGCCTCCGCCATCGCCGCCTATCGACGCGCCAGCCGACACCCCGCCTGCCGAGACCCCGGCGGACGCACCGCCCGACGGGCCGCCGCTGGCACTCACGCCGCCCGCGCCGACGTCGATCGCTCTAGCGGTGGCGGGAAACAAAAGGATGGCAGCGGCAGCAAGAACGATACCGGGTCTCGTCATTGGAAAGCTCCATGATGTCATTGTTCAGTTCGCCGGCGGTCGCGTCGGCAGCAGCGAATCGGGAAGTTTGGGCACCGGCGGCACCGCTGCTTGCGGCTGGGCTTTTTTCCGCCGAGCGGCGGGCTCAGCAACAGCGGGCGCGACGGAGCCGGTATTGCTGGCCTGTCGGGCCTGGGCCGTCACCTCGCGAGGCCGATCGGCTGGACTGGCCGGGCCTTTGACCCTCCGGGCCGGTAGGGCGACCTTCGCCGGCGCGGCGGAGCGACCCGAATCCGGCGATGTTACGGCTGCACTGGAGGCGTTCCACTCTGGCCGCCCTGTGGGAACAGGCACCGCGGTTCCCGGCGTCAGCGTCGGGGCGTCGGCGAGCGGGGAAATCGCACCAGAGGGAAGCCCCTCCTGCGGCGCGAAAGCCGCGACGTAATCTGCAATCGGAGCATTCGGTCCGTCCAGCGCGCCCAGAGGTTCGCGAAGGATGTAGGTGAATGGCAATCTGGGGTCGGAAGCGGCGTACCGTGCCGCAGGCACAGGAGCAGGACTGCGCTCGCTCTCCGCCTGTGGCTTGGAAAGAACTATACGCAGACTGAAGATCGGAGAATCCGCAACATCGACTGCGACCAGTCCCCGCTCGACATGGGGGCGTGATGCGGAGACGGCGAAAGCCTGCGCGATGCGTCGATCGACAGGACTCACGGCGACCGGGCGCGCTCCTGGCTGCTCGGCAGCCTCCAAAAGAGCGACAACGGCTTTCGGCGAATCCTGGGACGCGGACAAACGTGCTTGTTGCGCGGCTCCTGACTGGGCCAGAACGACCGCGCAAGTCGCAATCGATGCCCGCAGGATGAGACGCGAAACAGGGGAAAGTCCGCACAACGCACCGCGCCGCCGGCCCGCATGGACGAAATGGTCCAGGCGATCTACCGGAACGACTGTGACAGCCCTTCCCTGACATTTGGTGATCGGCATCACAGCTTCAACAACACGCCATTTCTCCAAGTTCATCACTGCAAACGGGCAGAATTCTTTTGCGTTCCGCCCTGCGGCAATGAATCTTTCGCGCACCCTCCTTTGACGTATAGAATCAAATTGAAATGAATGACTCGAGCGCGAATCATTTTTCACTAAAGTTTTATTAAAATATAATGAGAATGACTCGGATCGCCCGCATATACACTTCAACGCCAAAACAGATGTCGACGGGAGACTCTACGGCGCCGTCCCAGGCTTTGCTCGAAATTGGCACTCGCCCTCCTCCCCCACACGCCTATCCGGATATCTCGACGCCACCGGCTGCAGGAGGGAGAAGAAGGCTTGACTTCGTGCGGTAGCGCCGAAAGTTGAGCCCTGAAATACTGAAGCCGGCGACGCGACGACGAACAGATCGGCGCGGCCATCAATCGACGGGGCAGACGCAATGACCGAGGCGCGGCAGACGACGATCGACCCAGGCGAAGTGGAGCGCTTCTCGCGCCTCGCCCAGGAATGGTGGAATCCGGCCGGCAAGTTCAAGCCGCTGCACAAGTTCAACCCGGTTCGGCTGGAATATATTCGCGAACAGCTGGCGATGAATTTCGACTGCGACGTGCGAAGCGGACGCCCCTTCGAGGGTCTCGCGGTGCTCGACATCGGCTGCGGCGGCGGCCTGATCTGCGAGCCGATGGCAAGGCTCGGCGCCAGTGTCGTCGGCGCGGACGCATCGGAAACCAATATCGAGGTGGCAAAGATCCACGCCGCCGAGAGCGGCCTCGCCATCGACTATCGCGCGACGACCGCCGAGGCGATCGCGGCGGGAGGCGAGCGTTTCGACGTCGTTCTGGCCCTCGAAGTCGTCGAACACGTCGCCGACGTCGAGCTGTTCCTGACTTCTTGCGCTCAGATGGTGAAGCCGGGGGGCCTGTTGTTCGTGGCGACGATCAACCGGACCCTCAAGGCGCTCGGCTTCGCGATCGTCGGCGCCGAATATGTGCTCGGCTGGCTGCCGAAGGGTACCCATCAATACGCCAAGCTGGTGCGGCCGGAGGAAATCGCGGCACCGGTCGAGCGGGCCGGGCTCTCGATGATCGATGAGGCGGGCGTCGTCTACCATCCGCTGGCTGACGCATGGCGCCGCTCCCGCGATCTCGACGTCAATTACATGGTGCTGGCGCGGCGCCCGGACGCCTAAGCCTCTGAGGAAAAACGGTGGATAATCAGCGACCGTCGCGACAAGCAAGCTGCGCGCAAGCTTCCGGTTGCATTGTTCTGTTGCGGGCGCGCTTTGCGTGCACAACCACAGACATGAAATCTGACGGGAACCGGCACGTGTAGAGTAGCGAACTTTGGAGGGCGAGATGGTCGCGGCACAAACAGACAACATACCCAATGAGGCGAGTTGTCCGATCCATCTGGAGATTCTCGCTCTGCTGCTACGCTCGGACAGCCGGACCAAACAGGCCCTGATCCAGGAAATCCCGGGTTCATCGCGGGCAAGATTGGCCTTTTTCTGCTATAATCGCGTCCATCTTCGCTCACTGGCGTTTCAGGTCGCCGCGCTGTGCGAACTCCGCGATCTCAGACTGATCGCGGGCACCAAGGGCGATCTCCTCTATAGCCAGGCGACGGAAGTCGGTCTGTTCGACGACAGCGACCCCGCGTCGCGTCGCAAGGGCGTGACCCTCGCCCGCACGGCGCGCGGCTGACGGCGCAGGCACGACAGCGTCAATTCTTGTCCTCGGGAAGCCCCGGCAGCGGAAAGGCGGCGATGCCTTCCTCGCTCAAGCCCTTGACCTCCCGCGCCGAGGCCTCGCCATAGATCTGGCGATGCTCGCTCTCGCCGTAGTGGATGCGCCGCGCTTCCTCGGCGAATTTCGGCCCGACATAATCCGACTTCGCCCGTAATTCGCGCGCCATCGCCTGAAGCTTGGCGATCGCTTTCGCCGCCTCGGCGTTGGCGAATTCCCCGACCGGCTGGGACGGCTCCCCGGCGACGGCGCCCGGAGCCTTCATCTTTGCGCTGGCGGCAACCGCGGGCTTCATCAACGCCTTCGAGACGTCGGACGCCCCACAGATCGGACATTCGAGCAAGCCGGCGGAGGCCTGCCGCTCGAAATCCTCGCCGGACCTGAACCAGCCGTCGAACGCATGGGCCGCGGGACGGCAGCGGAGCGAGAAGCTGATCACTCTGCCGCCTCGAGCGAGCCGGTCACGCGGATTTGCGCTATCTCATCGCCGACGACGAAGGCGCGCGCGTTTTGCAAATTGGGAATTTTCGCCCGCGCCGCTGCGACCTCGGCTGTGTCGATCGTCGCGATCGCGATCCCCGGCTCGGCACCGGCAACCTCGGCGACCACCCGGCCCCACGGATCGACGATCAGCGAATGGCCAAAGGTCTCGCGTCCGTCATCATGCCGTCCGCCCTGCGCCGCCGCCACCACATAGGCGCCGTTCTCGATCGCGCGGGCGCGCAAAAGAACGTGCCAATGGGCTTCGCCGGTCTGGCGGGTGAAGGCGGCCGGCGCCGTCAGGATTTCGGCACCGGCCAGCGCCTCTTCACGAAACAGATGCGCAAACCGCATGTCGTAGCAGATCGCGAAGCCGAGCCGCGCACCGCCATCGGGAAAGCTGAGATCAGCCAGTGCCGCGCGCGTTCCAGGTCGGTAGGTGCTCGATTCGCGCCAACTCTCGCCATTGTCGAGATCAACGTCGAACATATGGATCTTGTCGTAGGTGGTGACGCGGCTGCCATCGGGCGCGAACAGGAAAGCCCGGTTGGCCACCTTGCCATCGCCAGCCGCGATGGCTGTTGAGCCGACATGCAGATAGATCGAATGCTCCTTGGCGAGTCGGCCGGCCGTGGCGACCAGGAGGTCGTCGTCCTCGGAGCGAAGTCGGTTCATCAGCTCGGCGCGGTCGCGATGGACCATGCCGGTCATTTCCGGTGACTGCAGATAGGACGCGCCCTCGGTCACGGCTTCGCGGACCAGGCCTTCGAGGGCCTCGGCATTGGCCTGCGGCTCAAGCCCTGAGCGCATCTGCAGGACGGCGGCGCGAAAAACGGTCATGACAAGGCTCCAACGGTCAGCGACATCGTGTCACGCCGTAAGCAGGGCGTCGAGTTTGCCGGCGCGCTCGAGTGCGTAGAGATCGTCACAGCCACCGACATGGGTTTCGCCGATGAAGATCTGGGGGAAGGTCGCGCCCCCCTTCGCCCGCTGGTACATTTCCTGACGCAGTTGCGGAGAGGAACTGGCGTCCTTTTCCTCGTAGGCTACGCCCTTCTGGTCGAGAAGCTGCTTGGCGTGGCTGCAAAAGCCGCAGAACTGACGGGTATAGATGGTGACGTCCGGCATCGGATCACATTCCTGGTTATGAGCCCGAAAGCATATGGCTTCACTCCATGCCGGCCGCAACCCTTGCGAAAGTCAGAACATCGACATCCCTCGCGCCCGCCCGCTTCAACGCCCGTGTCGCGCTCGCTGCGGTTGCACCCGTCGTATAGACGTCGTCGACGAGGAGGACGCGCCGCCCCTCGATCTCGACGCGGCGCGTGTCGATGACGCGAAAAGCACCGCGAACATTGTCCCGCCGTTGGCGGGATCCCAGCCCGACCTGGCTGCGGGTCGGCTTCACCCGCCTCAGCGCCAGTGGGGCGAAGGCGATGTCGGCGTTGCGGGCGAGCAGCCGGGCAATTTCGGCGGATTGGTTGAACCGGCGCCGCCACAGCCGGCCGGCATGCAGCGGAACCGGGACCACGACATCGGCGTCGCCGAGAAGCTCCGCGCCCGAACGGGCCATCCATCCGGCCATCAGCGGCACCAGATCGGTACGATCCCCGTATTTCAGCGCCGTGACCAGGCGCGCGGAAAGATCCTGGTAGATCACCGCGGCCCGCAGCCGGGCGAAGGGCGGCGGATCAGCGATGGCCTCCGCCGACAGGAACCCCTCGCCGAGATCATAGGCGAAGGGCAGCCCCAGAACCTCGCAATAGGGCCGCTCGATGAAGCGCAGCTTCGCCCAGCAGGCCGGACAAACGGTGTCCACTCCTGTGACGGCCGCCTGACATCCCGGACAGACCGGTGGAAACAGCAATTGGCCGATCGCGTTGCCGACCGCTCCGGTGCCGCGCTTGAATGGGCTCATTGCCTCGTCCTGCCCTCCAGCCCGGGTGCCCCCGGTTGACTCGTCGACCGGTCGGGTCACCTCGACGACAGGGATGGCCCCCGTCCCCTTGACGATACGCCACCCGCCGTCAGCTACAAGCGCTGTCGCGGTCACCTTCGACAGAGCGCTGAGGGATCATGCCGGATATTTTGGATCACCAGGTTTTCGATCGGGCTTTGCTCGACCGTCGGCGGCAGCGCTGGCTTGACGCGGAGCCGCCGAAGGGCGCCGGCTTTTTGCTGCGGGCGATCGCCGACGAACTTGGCGACCGGCTGTCGCTGGTCGAACGGCGTTTTGCGGTCGCCGTCGACCTGGGCGGCCACACCGGCGAAATGGCGGCGCGGCTTCGCGCCGGCGGCCAGGCCGACCGGGTCGTGCGGATCGAACGGCTGGCGGCACTGCTGGAGGGAGAAGAATTCGCCTGCGTCGGCGACGAGGAGGCCCTGCCGCTCGCCGACGACAGCGTCGATCTCGTCGTTTCCACGCTGTCGCTGCATCTGACCAACGACACGCCGGGCACGCTCGTCCAGATCCGGCGGGCGCTCCGGCCGGACGGTCTCTTCCTTTGCGGCTTTCTCGGCGGAGAGACCTTGTCGGAGCTTCGGACCGCCCTTCTGGCGGCCGAAGCCGAGATCACCGGCGGCGTCTCGCCGAGGGTCGCGCCATTTACCGATGTGCGCGATGCCGGCGGCCTGCTTCAACGGGCCGGTTTCGCGCTGCCGGTGGCCGATCAGGATCGGCTGACGGTGCGTTACGACACGCTGTTCGATCTGATGGCGGATTTGCGGGCCATGGGCATGGCCAACATGCTGGTCGAGCGGTCCCGTCGTCCGGCCTCGCGGCGATTGTTCCTGCGGGCGGCGGAGATCTACGCCGAGCGCTTCGCCGATCCCGACGGACGCATTCGCGCCACGTTCGACATCGTCTACCTGTCCGGCTGGCGGCCGCACGACAGCCAGCAAAAGCCCCTGCGGCCAGGCAGTGCCCGGACAAGCCTCGCCGCGGCGCTCAAGGACAAGTCGGACGATCTGACCTGAGGGCCAGACCAATCGCTTCCGACCGGCCCCCGCCGCATTCGGTATGACTATCGATTACCAAGGGTGCGCGCGGCCTGACGGTCAGAACGCCGCCAAAACACCGCCGAACATGGAAACGACCGACGTGCCGATCCCGGTGGCTGCCACGACGATCGCAATCGAAATCAGCCCGGCGATCATCACGTATTCGATGGCGGTTGCCCCGCTGACGTCATGGAGAAGCTTCTTCGCCGCTTTGCGCGCGCGTCCTGGCTGACGAGGCGACCGTGGCCAGTTCAGCACGCGCCGGTACTCCCGCCATCCGAGAAGATCACGCAGGGCCGCGCGCCTGACCGTTGCAGCACGCTCCGCCGCACGGTGTACCGGTTCGACGACCCGATGGAACCCGTTGCCATCCTGTCGATCTGGGCGGTTGACGCGACGTAGTCGGCCCCCCGTTTGGCGGCCGGCGCGACAATGAGGGCCAATGCCAGCGCGATCGATCCGAACAGCAGCGTCGCCCGGAACAGTCCGGTTCGAAGTTCCGTGATGGAGTCGGGCGCGCGGCGTCCGCCGCCCAGTTCGTCATCAGCCTCGAAATCGCGCATCGTTTCCTCACAAAGCTGGTAAGCTTCGTGGATCAATATGCGTGCTTACAATGAAAAAGCTCTTAAGCAACTCAGTGCGTTTTCACGGCTGTGTAACGATTTTTCCCGCCCGCCCTCAGAGCAGATCGATCAGATGGGGGATCAACGGCTCGTCGGCGGGCGGCATCGGGTAGTCGCGAAGCTGCGTCGCGCGGACCCATTTCAGCCGCTGCCCCTCACGCGGGACCGGGATGCCCTCGTAACGGCGGCAGATGTAAAGCGGCATGAGGAGATGGAAGTCGTCGTAGGAATGACTGGCGAAGGTCAGTGGCGCCAGACAGGCCGCCTTCGTCACGATGCCCAGCTCCTCGTGCAATTCGCGGATCAGCGTCGCCTCCGGCGTCTCGCCGGGCTCGACCTTGCCGCCGGGAAATTCCCACAAGCCGGCGAGCGGCTTGCCGGCTGGACGCTCGGCGATGAGCAGGCGCCCGTCGGCATCGATCAGCGCGCAGGCGACGACGAGGAGCAGGCGACGTTCTGCCGACATCATCGCGTTCCGCCCGGCGGCGCGCGATAGACGTAGCGATAGGCTTCCGAAAAGCCGAGCGAACGATAAAGTGACAGACCCGCCGCGTTGGCGGCCTCGACCTGCACCCAGCCCGTCCTGGAGCCCTTGTGGACCGTGTAGCGCAGCGCCGTTGCGACGAGGTCGCGACCGATTCCCTTCTGGCGTTCGCGACGATGGACAGCCACGTCGAGAAGGCCGGCGAGATCGTTGTCGTGGATCGCGAGCGCCACCGCGATCGGCGCTCCTGCCTCGTTCTCGCGAACGAACAAGCCCGTCGGCGGTCGGATCGCCTCCAGTATATCCGTCAGCCCCGTACGCAGGGTCGACGCGCGTTCGTGGACTTGAAGGCTGGCCTCGACATAACGCGCCGTGTCGCGGATCGGAATCCGTTCGATCGAGGCGCTGAGATCGAGTTGGGTCAGGTCCGCCGTCATGACGATCGACTCGTCGAAGCGCTCCCATCCCTCAGCGTCGAGATAATTGACGAGTTCGGGGGGCGCCAACGGCGACTGCCGGACGATGATCGCGCGGCCGAATTGCGTGAACGACTCGCGGGCACGCGCGACGCGCTGCGCGATGTCGGAATTGTCGGATGGATCGAGCGGATTGACGGAATTCAGGCGTTTGGCGGGAAACGAGGCGGTCAGGCGCACCGCCCAGGTGCCGTCGAACGCGGTCGAAGACGCCGGCCACGCCCGGAAACCGGCCGCCTCGAGCCGCCGAACGACGGCGAGCTGGCGCATCGTCTCAGCTTCGGTAATCGCCATTGATCGCGACATAGTCCTTGGTCAGATCGCAGCTATAGACCGTCCAACGTCCGGTTCCGAGGCCGAGTTCGACCCGGATCGGGATTTCGGCCCCGCGCATCACGGCCGAGGCTTCGGCTTCGGAATAGTCGGGATCGCGCGCGCCGCCCTCGGCGACACGAACGCCGCCAAAATGGATGGTCAGCCGGTCCCGGTCGGCCTCTTCGCCGGCCTTGCCGACGGCCATGACGACGCGGCCCCAATTGGCGTCCTCGCCGGCTACGGCCGTCTTGACCAGAGGTGAATTGGCGATCGACAGCGCGATGCGCTTGGCGGCCGCGTCGCTGGTCGCGCCCTCGACGGTGACCTGAATCTCCTTGCGTGCGCCCTCCCCGTCGCGCGCGACCTGGCGCGCGAGATCGAGCATGAGATCGCCGAGCGCTTGGCGGAAGCCGGCGACGCGGTCGTCGTCGGCATCGGAGATTTCCGGGCAGCCGCGCCGCGCGGCGGCGCCCGTCGCGAAAAGAAGTAGCGTGTCGGAGGTCGAGGTATCGCTATCGACCGTCACCGAATTGAAGCTCGGAGCCACGGCCTCCGTCAGCATCGCCTGCAACGCCGGCGACGCGATCGCCGCGTCGGTTGCGACGAAGGACAGCATCGTCGCCATGTCCGGCGCGATCATGCCGGCGCCCTTGGCGATGCCGTTGATCGTCACGACGGTCCCCTCGATCGTCACCTGCCGCGTGGCCAACTTGGGGTAGGTGTCGGTGGTCATGATCGCGTCAGCGGCCTCGCGCCACCCGTTGCCGGCGGCCTGTTCCGCCAGTCCGGCGAGGAGGCCGGTGAACTTGCCGGCATCGAGCGGCTCGCCGATGACCCCGGTCGAGGCGAGAAAGATGTCCTGCGGCGATGCATCGACCGCCGCCGCGGCGGCGGCGGCGGTCATCTCCGTCGCCTCGCGCCCCTTCTTGCCGGTGAAGGCGTTGGCATTGCCGGAGTTGACGACCAGCGCCCGGGCAACGCCGCCGCGAAGGCTCTCACGGCTAAAATCCACCGGCGCAGACGGGCATTTCGATGTGGTGAAGACACCAGCGACCGCGGCCGGTCCATCGAGCGTCATCAGGAGGACGTCGGTGCGTCCGGCATATTTGATGCCGGCGGCGGCCGTCGCGATCCGCAGCCCCTCGATCGGAGGCAGGGTCGCGAAGGTAGTAGGGGCAAGCGGCGAGACGGTCGTAGTCATATCGTCACCGGGACAGATCGGTTGCAAAAGGGAAAGAACGGCATTCGGCGGCGCGATAAACCAGCCGCATCACGGTCGTCCGCCAATACCGGTGCGGACGCGCCGAAGCCGAGGCCATCCGCCGATCCTGGCGCGATCGAAACCGGCGAATCGAACGGACGGCTCACGGGCAACAACCGCTATTTCGCGGCCGGTTCGGTAGCGGGCGCGGCGCCGGGCTCCATGCTCTTCTCGATCGCCTCGACCTGCTTTTTCATCTCAGGGTCGACATATTCGACCGAAAGCGCGGCGCGGGCATCGCGCACCAGTTCCATATACTTCTCGCGCAGGACCACCTGCCGCACCTGATCCTTGATCTGCTCGAAGCTCGGCTTTTGCGCTTCGCGCTTTTCCTCGACCTTGATCACATGCCAGCCGAACTGGGTCTCCACCGGTTCCTTGGTGTAGGTACCCGGCTCCATTGCAAACGCCGCTTTCTCGAAGGCCGGCACCATCTGGCCGGCGCCGAAGAACCCGAGGTCGCCGCCTTCGGGGCCGGACGGGCCGGTGGATTTCTCCTTGGCCACCGCCTCGAAATCCCCGCCCTCGTCGAGCTGCTTGATCACCGCCTCGGCCTCTTCCTTGGTCTTCACCAGAATATGACGGGCGTGGACCTCTTGCTTGGCTTCGACCGAGGCGATTTCCTTGTCGTAGCGCGCCTTGAGCTCCTCGTCGGTCACTGCCGCCACGCCGTTCTTGGCGAAATAGGCGTTGTGAAGCGCGCGTTCGCGCTGGAAGGCGATCTCGGTGGCGACATCCGGCTCGTCCTGGAGCTTGGCCTTCTCCGCCTCCTGGGCGAGGGCCTTGATGTCGATCAGGGCGGACAGCAACGCCAGCTTGCGTTGCTCCGGCGGCATCTGGGCGAACTGCTGGCCAATCGCACCGGCGGCGGCCATGAGGTCGCGCTCGGTGATCTCCTTGTCGCCCACCTTGGCGACGACGTCGGATTCGGCGGCGAAAGCCGGCGTGGCGAAGGTCATGAGAGCAACAGCACTTGCTGCGAGCGTCAGTCTGAGATCGAAAGTCATGGCAAAGACCGTCCTTTGCGGTTCGGTGCGAAATGGGCCCGGATACCAAGCCGCGAGATGGGTTGCAGAGCGGCCTCGTGCGAGCTCTCGGCGCGGCGTGGCGGCCTTTGGCGGCGCGCCGTTGACATCGGTTTGGCCCCCTCTTATCTCTCGCGCGTTCTGAAAGTCCAGCCGCCTTCCGCGAAGTTTGAGGGCTTCCGACATTCCGGCGACTGCCCGGAATCAGCGGCAGCCGGCCGGCAGGCCGGTCGGGGCAGCGGCGACTCACATACTTGGAAGGACCGGTTCATGGTCAATTTTGGCGGGCTCGCCCGTAAGTTGCTGGGTTCAGCAAATGAGAGGGTCGTCAGACGCTTCCAGCCGAAGATCCCGCCCATCGCGGCCTTCGAAGAGGAGTTTTCCCGCCTCACCGACGACGAGCTTCGAGCCAAGACCGAGGCGCTTCGCGCTGAGATCGCCGAAGGAAAGACGATCGACGACCTTCTGGCGCCGGCCTTCGCGATCGTGCGCGAGGGCGCCAAGCGAGCGCTCGGCATGCGCCATTTCGACGTCCAGATGATTGGCGGCATGGTACTGAACTCAGGCGCCATCGCCGAGATGAAAACCGGTGAGGGCAAGACCCTTGTCGCGACCCTCGCGGTCTATCTGAACGCCCTCGAAGGCAAGGGCGTCCACGTCGTCACCGTCAACGACTACCTGGCTTCCCGCGATGCCGAGTGGATGGGCCGGCTCTACCGCTTCCTCGGACTCACCGTGGGCACCATCGTGCATGGCCTGTCGGACGAACAGCGCCGGGCGGCCTATGCCTGCGACGTGACCTACGCCACCAACAACGAACTCGGCTTCGACTATCTGCGCGACAACATGAAGTTCGAGCGCGGCCAGATGGTCCAGCGCGGCCATCACTTCGCCATCGTCGACGAGGTCGACTCGATCCTCATCGACGAGGCGCGCACGCCGCTGATCATCTCCGGACCGCTCGACGACCGCTCCGAGCTTTACAAGACCATCGACGCCTTCATCCCGCAGCTCGACAAGAGCGATTACGAACTCGACGAGAAGCAGCGCACGGCGACCTTCACCGAGGAGGGCAACGAGAAGCTGGAACGGCTTCTGGAAGCCGCCGGCCACCTTGTCGGCGACTCGCTCTACGACATCGAGAACGTCGCGATCGTCCATCACGTCAACAACGCGTTGAAGGCCCACGCGCTCTTCCAGCGCGACAAGGATTACATCGTCCGCAACGACGAGATTGTCATCATCGACGAGTTCACCGGCCGCATGATGCCGGGCCGGCGCTATTCGGAAGGCCTGCATCAGGCGCTCGAGGCCAAGGAAGGCGTCACCGTTCAGCCGGAGAACCAGACGCTCGCCTCGATCACCTTCCAGAACTATTTCCGGATGTACAAGAAGCTGGCCGGCATGACCGGCACGGCCCAGACGGAAGCCTCCGAGTTCGGCGATATCTACGGCCTCGACGTGATCGAGATCCCCACCAACCTGCCGATCCTGCGCCTCGACGAGGACGACGAGGTGTACCGGACCTTCGAGGAGAAGTTCCGGGCGATCAGCCGGGAAATCCAGGATGCCGCGTCGCGCGGCCAGCCGACTCTGGTCGGCACGACCTCGATCGAAAAATCCGAGCTGCTCGCCGAACGGCTGCGCGAGGACGGCCTGAAGGATTTCCAGGTCCTCAACGCCCGCTATCACGAGCAGGAAGCTTACATCGTCGCCCAGGCGGGCGTACCCGGCGCAGTGACCATCGCCACCAACATGGCCGGCCGCGGCACCGACATCCAGCTTGGCGGCAATGCCGACATGCGGATCGAGCGGGAACTCGCCGACATGCCGGACGGGCCGGAGCGCAAGACCAAGGAAGATGCGATCCGGGCGGACATCAAGCGCCTGAAGGACGAGGCGATCGCGGCTGGCGGTCTTTACGTGTTGGCGACCGAGCGCCACGAAAGCCGGCGGATCGACAATCAGCTGCGCGGCCGCTCCGGACGCCAGGGCGATCCCGGCCGCTCGAAGTTCTATTTGTCGCTGCAGGACGATCTCATGCGCATCTTCGGGTCCGAGCGAATGGACTCGATGCTGACCAAGCTTGGCCTGAAGGAGGACGAGGCGATCGTCCATCCCTGGATCAACAAGGCGCTTGAGAAGGCGCAGAAGAAGGTCGAGGCGCGCAATTTCGACATTCGCAAGAACTTGTTGAAATACGACGACGTGATGAACGACCAGCGCCGCGTCATCTTCGAGCAGCGCATCGAATTGATGGACGCCGAGGAGCTCGACGAAACGATCTCCGACATGCGCCACGAAACCATTGAGGCAATCGTCGCGCGTCATATTCCCGAACGGGCTTATCCCGAGCAGTGGTCGATCGCGGAATTGAAGGCGGACACCCTGGAGCTTCTCAACCTCGACCTGCCGATCGTCGAATGGGCGGCCGAGGAAGGGATCGCCGAGGACGACATCCGCGAGCGCATCCGCGAGGCCGCCGATGCCGCTGCCCTCGACAAGGCGAAGCGTTTCGGCCCCGAGGTGATGATCTACGTTCAGCGCAATGTCGTGCTGCAGACGCTGGATGCGCTCTGGCGCGAGCATCTGGTCAATCTCGACCATCTGCGTTCGGTCGTCGGCTTCCGCGGCTACGCCCAGCGCGACCCGCTGATCGAGTACAAGTCGGAATCCTTCGAATTGTTCGAGGCGATGCTCGGCAATCTGCGCGAGCGGACGACGAAGCAGTTGGCAAGCGTCGAGATCGTCCGCCCGGAAGAGCAGGAAGCGCCGCCGCTGCCGCGGATGGAGGCCCATCACTTCGACGCATCGACCGGCGTCGACGAGGTCGGAGACGGCAGCAAGCGGCTGACCGCGAACTTCACGCCGACCGAGGCCGACGGCCTTCGACGCGATCCGAACAACAAGGACAGTTGGGGTCAGGTCGGACGCAACGAACCGTGCCCCTGCGGGTCGGGCAAGAAGTTCAAACACTGCCACGGCGCCCTGGTCTAAGAACGCCCGACCACGCGTAGAACCAAATCCAAAAAACGGCCGCCGGAGCAAAGCTTCGGCGACCGTTTTGTTGAGAGCATCGGACCAAAAAGTGGAATCCGATTTTGGATAATTCCGATGCTCAATCAAAGTGCTAGAGCGTCCTTTGTGCGTCCGAATGGACGCACAAAGGACGCTCTAGCGACCGCGAGGCCGAGGGCCGATCCGCAAATCCGTCTACTTCGAGAAGCCCGAGAAGATCGAGCCGCCCGAGGACGACCGGCCGATGCGGTTGCCCTCCCGGTCGTAGCCCTCGCGGCGATGCTGCTCCTCGGCATAGGCTCCGGCGCTGATCGGCTGGCCCGTACGATAGCTGAAATTGGCAGTTTCCGCGAACTCGCTCGGCGCCATCGAGGCCGCGATCGTCTGCTCCTTGGTCTCGTCGGCGGTCACTTTGGCCGCCACTTCCGGAGCCAGGTCAAAGTCCGGACATGCCCCGGTCGGGGAAAGACCGGCGACGGTCTCGGCGCTTTGATCGAAGACGTACCGCCGATCACAGACGCCGACATTCGGCTGGCGGCGAGTGATCTCGAAATGATCCGAGCCCTTCTTCAGCATCTTCCAGAATTCGTAGTGCTGGGAATTGCGATGCCGCGCCATGTTCTTCGGCGTCATGCGGAACGGATAGGCTTGGATCTGGAACGCCCGCTGGCCACCCTGGAAGGATTCGCGGGCCAGCGCGAAGATTTCGGTGATCTGCCCGTTGTCCATGGCGTAGCAGCCGGCGGAATTGCACGAGCCGTGGATCATCAGGAAGGTGCCGGTGCGCCCGTTGGCCCGGTCATAGGCGTTCGGAAAGCCCATATTGACGGACAGATAATAGTTCGAGTTCGGGTTCATCTGCGCCGGCGTGACGGTGTAAAAACCTTCCGGCGCCTGCCGGTCGCCCTCCTGGAACTTCGGCCCGAGCTTCCCGGACCAAGCGCAGATCGGGTAGGTCTTGAGCAGCGCATAGGTCCCGTCAGTCTTCTGCTTCCAGACTTCGAGCTCGGATTCTTCCTTGAACAGCCGCACGAGGATCGGCGACTTGACACCCATCCCGTTGGCATTGATCGCCTGAACGAGCGCGGCTGGCAGCGGCGCGTTCGCCGGCAGGAGATCGCTGTATTGGCAGGCGGAAAGCGTGAAGAGCCCCAGCGCGAGCGCGGCAGCCGTCACGAGGCGTCGGACGAACATCCCCTCAATTCCCCATCGCATACGAGGATCGCCCGGCGATCCTCGTCCCCACTCAGATCGCGGCCACAGAGGAGCCGCTCGATCTCTTGCGATGGCGAACCCCGGCGACGCCGGCTGAGCCCATCGCACGCTTGATCCATCCGTACCGCGATCAGGGTGAAAGAACCGTAAACCACGCGTCTTGATAGATCAGTCAAGACTTATTGTATTAAGCCACGACCATGGCCGCAATTTGGCAAATGCCGAAGGGTAAGGAAACCGGCGATCGCGGCAAAACCGCAACAGGCATCAAAGATTCCGCCCGATCGCCAGGAATTTCTCCCGACGCTGGCGCCGCAGGGCCTCGCCGTCCAGGCTCGCCAATTCGGCAAAGGCGGCCCGCACGTTATCCGCCGCATTGTCGATCCCTTCCTCCGGCGAGCGATGAATGCCCCCGACGGGTTCCTCGACGATGGCGTCGATGACGCCGAAGCCCATCAGATCCTGCGCGGTGATCTTCATCGCCTGGGCGACGTCGCGCGCCCGCGTCGCGTCGCGCCAGAGGATCGATGCGCCGGCCTCGGGCGAAATGACGGAATAGATCGCGTGCTCGAGCATAAGCACGCGATTGGCCGTGGCGATGGCGATGGCCCCGCCGGAGCCGCCCTCACCGATCACCAGCGAGACCATCGGGACCTTGAGATTGAGGCAGGCCTCCGTCGAACGGGCGATGGCCTCGGCCTGGCCGCGCTCCTCGGCGCCGATACCGGGATAGGCGCCCGCCGTGTCGACGAGGGTGAGTACGGGGATGGCGAAGCGTTCGGCGAGTTCCATGATGCGGACGGCCTTGCGGTAGCCCTCGGGCCGGGCCATGCCGAAATTGTGCTTGAGGCGGGCTTGCGTGTCCGAGCCCTTTTCCTGGCCGATGACCGCGATCGGCTGGCCGTCGAGGCGGCCGAACCCGCTGATGATCGCGTAATCCTCGGCGTAGAAGCGGTCGCCGGCCAGCGGCACGAAATCGGTGATCAGTCGGTTGATATAGTTCAGGCAATGCGGCCGGTCGGGATGCCGCGCCACCTGGGTCTTCTGCCACGGCGTCAGCTTGCGGTAGAGGTCGGCCAAGGCATCGCGCGAACGCTTTTCGAGCCGCTGGATCTCGTCGGTGACGTCGACGGCGTCCTTGCCCCCCTCGATCTTCTTCAATTCGATGATCTGGCCTTCCAGATCCGCGACCGGTTTTTCGAAATCGAGATAATTGTGCATCGGTTACGCGGCGTCGGCCGTCCTTTGGATGTGGCGACCGGCAGGGCGGCCGGTGAGCCGCGAGGCAAAATCGGCAGCGGCCCGTTCGGCCACCCTCCGACGCCATCGGCTGAAGGTCTTCATGCGCGGCGGAAACTGGCTACGCGCCGCCACCTTGTCAAGGAATCCCGCGCGCCGCATCAATCGCCGCTCAGCGCCGACAGCGGATGATGATCGGTTACGAGGCGGATCAAGCGTTCTTCCAGAACATGAGTGTAGATCTGCGTCGTTGAAATATCGGCATGACCGAGAAGTTCCTGTACCGCCCGCAGATCGGCGCCGTTCTGCAGAAGATGGCTGGCGAAGGCATGGCGCAAGACGTGCGGCGACATCCGCGCGGCGGGAATGCCGGCACGAACCGCGAGCGCTTTGAGGTCGCGCGCGAAGGCTTGCCGGGTCAGGTGTCCGCTTTCCGAGAGCGCCGGAAAGAGCCATTGCCCGTCGTCGGCGATGCCCGCCGCCCGCATCGCCTCGGCAAATCGCGCCAAGGCTTCCCGGGCGGCCTCGCCGATCGGCACCATCCGCTCCTTGTCGCCCTTGCCGCGCACGACGATCATCCGGTTTTTCGCCCGAAGCACCGACAGCGGCAGGCTGACGAGTTCGGAGACCCGCAGTCCGGTCGCATAGAGAAGCTCGACCAGCGCGCACATCCGTGCAGCCCGTGCGAGGCGGCGCGGCGAAGCCTCCGGGTCTCGCGCCTCTTCGTCGGCCCGGCCGATCAGCCGGTCGACCTCGTCCTCGCCCATGATCTTCGGCAGTGGCCGCTTTTTCCGCGCGCCCTCGATCGGCCCGGTGGGGTCGTCACCGCGGCGGCCCTCGGCATAGAGAAAGCGGTAGAACTGACGCAGCGCCGACAACCGCCGCGAGCGGCTGCTCTCGGCAAAGCCGCGAGCCCCGAGCCGCGCGACATAAGCGCGAAGATCGTCCGTCTGCGCGCCCGTCAGCGAACCGCCTTGCCCGGTGACGAAGCCCGCCGCGTCCTCGAGATCGCGCCGATAGGCGGCGATGGTGTTGTCGGAAGCGCCCCGTTCCACCGCCATCATCTCGAGGAAGCTTTCGATGTCGGCTTCGTCGCGCCGGCCGACCGAGCCGGCGGCAACGGGCGGAGCGGGGGCCGCGCTCATCGGCGCAGGCTCTCCGTCGGCGCCCCCGGATCGAGCTGCGGCAACGGCACCTCGACCGTCATCTCGTGGCGGGTCGGTTGGACGAAGTAGACGAGCGCCGCCATGATGCCGTAGATGATGCCGGCGAGGATGAGAAGCGTCGTCAGGAGGCGAACGAGGGTCGGCATCGTGGTCTGGCGCACTCACTGCTGGGTCGGATCCCGTTGCGGCCATTTGCTTCTAGTGAGAATGGCGCGGGACGCAAGCGACGCGTCCGGTTCTGTTCCGGCATAACCGACGGTTTTTAAGATTTCCTGTCCTTCGGCACACGCCGAAGCACGGGACGGTAACGAAAGGCGCCATGAGAAGCGAATTGTCCCCGGACGGAACAGCGGCGATCCAGGACCGACTCGGCAACCGTTCGATCGCGCTCATCGGCCTGATGGGCGCAGGCAAGACGACGGTCGGCCGTCGGCTCGCCGCATTGCTCGCCTTGCCGTTTTGCGACACCGACGTCGAGATCGAGGCGGCGTCGCGCATGACCATACCTGAGCTGTTCGAGGCCTATGGCGAGCCCGAGTTCCGGGCCCTGGAGGCGCGTGTCGTTGCCCGCCTCGCCGCCGAGGGCCCGCGGGTGATCGCGACCGGCGGCGGCGCCTATCTGCACGCGGAAACGCGCGCCATGCTGAAGCGGACGGCGATCACGGTCTGGCTGAAGGCCGATCTGGAAACGCTGATGGAGCGGGTGTCGCGCCGGTCCAATCGACCGCTGCTGCAGACCGACGACCCGCGCGAGGTCATGCGCCGCCTCATCGACATTCGTTATCCAATCTACGCCGAAGCCGACATCACTATCGGCACGCGCGACGTGAAGCGCGACATCATCGCGGCCGAGATTCTCGAAGCCTTGGACCGACACCTCGAGACGGAGAGTACCCGATGAAACGTGAAGCGGCCTATCAGGCGGACAACGACGCCACGGCACACCGGCGCGTCGTCGTCGATCTGGGAACGCGCTCCTACGACATCCTGATCGGCCCCGGCCTCATCGACGCGGCCGGCGAGGAGATCGCGCGCCGGCTGCCGGGCATTCGCGCCGCGGTGGTCACCGACGAGACCGTCGCCGGCCTGCATCTGGAGCGTCTGTCGATCGCGCTGCGCGCCGCCGGCATCGACCATTCGACGATCGTCCTGCCGGCTGGCGAGACGACGAAATCCTTTGCGCACCTGACCCGGGTCGTCGACGAGGTGCTGGCGCAGCGCCTGGAGCGCGACGACGCGGTCATCGCCCTCGGTGGCGGCGTGATCGGCGACCTCGCCGGCTTCGCCAGCGCGATCGTGCGGCGCGGCATGCGCTTCGTCCAGGTGCCGACCACGCTCCTCGCCCAGGTCGATTCGTCCGTCGGCGGCAAGACCGGCATCAACTCGCCGCACGGCAAGAACCTCGTCGGGGCGTTCCATCAGCCGTCCCTCGTCCTCGCCGACACGGCTTTGCTCGACACGCTGTCGCCGCGCGAATTCGCGGCCGGATACGCCGAGCTCATCAAATACGGGCTGATTGACCGACCGGAATTCTTCGACTGGCTCGATCGCCACCGCGAAGCGGTCTTCGCCGGCGGCCCCGAGCGGGCGGACGCGATTCGGCAAAGCTGCGAGGCGAAGGCTGCCGTGGTGGCGGCGGACGAACGCGAGGACGGCAGCCGCGCGCTGCTGAATCTCGGCCACACCTTCGGCCACGCGCTGGAAGCCGCGGTCGGTTACGATTCGAGCCGGCTCGTGCATGGCGAGGGGGTCGCGATCGGCATGACGCTCGCCTACCGCTTCTCGGCCGAACTCGGTCTCTGCCCGGCCGAGGCCGCCGAGCGTTGCGAAGCGCATCTTCAGGCCGCCGGCCTGCCGACCCGGATCGGCGCGATCCCCGGCACGCCGCTCACCACCGCGCAGCTGATGGCCGGCATTGCCCAGGACAAGAAGGTCAAACGCGGCCGCCTGACCTTCATCCTGACCCGGGGCATCGGCCAGGCGTTCGTGGAGTCCGCTGTCGCGCCGGCAGCCGTCGAAGCCTTTCTCGACCGGGAGAACGCCCGATGACCACCACCTTGTGGATTATGCTCGCCATCGTTCTGGTCCTGGTTTCGATATCGGCGTTTTTCTCAGGCTCCGAGACCGCCTTGACCGCCGTGTCGCGCGCGCGGCTGATGAGTTTCGAGAAGAACGGCGACCTGCGAGCCGGGATCGTGCAGCGGCTGATCGAGCAGAAGGATCGGCTGATCGGCGCGCTGCTGATCGGCAACAATCTCGTCAACATCCTCGCCTCGTCGCTGGCCACCACCGCTTTTCTCCAGCTCTTCGGGGAGGCCGGCGTCGTCTACGCGACCATCGCCATGACCATCATCGTCGTCATTTTCGGCGAGGTTCTGCCGAAATCGGCCGCGATCGCCCGGCCCGACGGGTTTTCGCTCGCCGTCGCCCGGCCGGTCTCGGTTATGGTCGCGCTGTTCGGGCCGTTGACCCGCATCGTCAACTGGATCGTCCGGCGCGTCCTCGCCATGTTCGGCGTCAGCCTGGAATCCGACGCCTCGCTGCTGACCGCCCACGAGGAACTGCGCGGCGCCGTCGAAGTGCTCCACCGCGAGGGCGCGCTCGTCAATGCCGACCGCAACCGGCTGGGCGGACTGCTCGACCTACACGAGCTCGAAGTCTCCGACGTGATGATCCACCGCACCGGGATGCGGCAAGTGAACGCCGATGACGGACCGGCCGAAATCGTCAAGCAGATCCTCGAAAGCCCTTACACCCGCTTGCCCGTGTGGCGTGGCCACTACGACAATATCGTTGGGGTGATTCACGCCAAGGATCTACTGCGCGCCCTGCATGACGTCGAAAACGACCCCGCCAAGGTGGACATCCTCAAGATCTGCACCGCCCCCTGGTTTGTGCCCGAGACGACGACGCTGCAGGACCAGCTCAACGCCTTTTTGCGCCGCAAGTCGCATTTCGCCATTGTCGTCGACGAATATGGCGAGGTCGAAGGGCTGATCACGCTCGAAGACATTCTGGAAGAGATCGTCGGCAACATCGCCGACGAGCACGACATCGACATGCAGGGCGTCAAGATCGAGGCCGATGGCTCGGTCATCGTCGACGGCCAGGTGCCCATCCGCGACCTCAACCGGGCGCTGGACTGGAACCTGCCGGACGAGGAGGCGGTGACGATCGCCGGGCTGGTCATCCATGAAACCCAGACGATCCCGGAAGAGCGGCAGGCCTTCACCTTCTTCCACAAGCGCTTCACCGTCCTCAAGCGCGAGAAGAACCGCATCGCCAAGCTGCGCATCCGACCGGCGACCGTGCTGGTGCCACCGAAAAAACTCGGCGGTCACGCAGCCGCGGCCGGCGCCTCGGCGCCGCTGCCGGAGACCGATGGCGACTTCGACGACGACTACGATATGTTCGAGAACGAAGCCGTCATATCGGCCGACGAGGCCGATGGCTCACCGGGCCCGGAAGGGCTGGAGGACAGCGCTGATCTACCGGCATCGGACAGCGAAGATTCAGACGATCGACGTGACTGATCCTCAGATCACTGCGATCTTTTGTCGCCGCGACCGAATCAGCGCCGTGTCGCCTCGCCGGGCGCCGAGGCCTCGATCGCCAGTGCATGCACGCCGGAGGCCAATTGCTCCTTCAAAATCGCATTGACCGCCCGGTGGCGTTCGACGCGGCTCTTGCCGGCGAAGGCCTCGCTCACCAGTCTGACGCGGAAATGCGTGCCCCCGGAGCCGTCGAAGGTGGCGTCATCTCCACTTTCAGCATGATGATGGCCGGCGTGGAGATGGCTTTCGTCGATGACGGCCAGCGTCTCAGGCGCGAATGCCTCGGCCAGTTTCGTCTCGATTGTGGTCTTGATATTCATGGACGTCTTTGTCTCCTGAGGCCGATTTTCTGGCCGATTTCGGCCCCGTGAAGCTTGCGCGAAACCGCCGGACCCCTTGAGTTTCCGGCTTTTTCCGTTCTGTCAATTCTTGTTCGTTCGGGTGTAGGGCACCATAATCCACCGCAATGAAGCTCGATTCAAAATATTTCGACGCGATCCGCGTCAAAGGCAAACGTGCCGCCGACAAGCCGCGCGCGCCCGAATGCGCGTGGGAAGGCTGCGACGAGGCCGGCATCTACAAGGCACCGATGGGTCGCGACCACGAGGGTCAGTATCTGCATTTCTGCGTCGACCACGTCCGGCAGTACAACAAGTCCTACAACTATTTTTCCGGTCTCGATGACAAGGACATCCAGCGCCACCTCAAGGATTCGCTGACCGGCGACCGCCCGACCTGGAAAATGGGCCACAGCGGCGCGGCCCCCGGCGACGCGGCAAAGGCGGCAACGGCCGCCCGCACCAAGCGCAGGAACGGGCGGACGCGGGACCCCTTCAACATCTTCACCGGCGAGGACGCCCCACCCCGGCCGCAAGCCCGGCGGACGAAGGTCCGCTCCCTGGAGGCCAAGGCGCTGAAGACGCTGGATCTGAGCCAGCAGGCGTCTGCGGAAGCCATTCGCGCGCGCTACAAGAACCTCGTCAAGCAGCTGCATCCCGATGCCAATGGCGGCGACCGCGGCACCGAAGATCGGTTGCGTGAAGTGATTCAAGCCTACAAGCTTTTGAAACAATCCGGATTTTGCTAGGCCATTCACGGCGGAGCTTGCAGCTTGCGCCGTGACGCCGATCCTAAAGACCGGCGTCGTATTCAATTGTCACCGGGAAGGCCGTTGGGCGCCCGGCGGCATGGTATGGCAGATTTGACAGGGTCCGCGGCGAATCGCCCGAACGAGTGCCGGACCGTTGGAGGTATGATGAGTGCAGCGGAACAGGAAGTGGCCGGCCTGCCGGACACCACGATCTCCGTCCGCGAAACCTTCGGTTTCGAAAGCGACCTGACCGTCCCAGCCTATTCGAAGAGCGACCTCCACGTTCCCGAGCTGGACCCCGATTACATCTTTGACAAGCCGACGACGCTGGCGATCCTGGCAGGCTTCGCCAAGAACCGCCGCGTCATGGTGTCGGGCTATCACGGCACCGGCAAGTCGACGCATATCGAGCAAGTGGCCGCGCGGCTGAACTGGCCCTGCGTGCGCGTCAATCTCGACAGCCATGTCAGCCGCATCGACCTGGTCGGCAAGGATGCGATCGTCGTGCGCGACGGCATGCAGGTCACCGAGTTTCGCGAAGGCATCCTGCCCTGGGCCTATCAGCACAATGTCGCGCTGGTCTTCGACGAATACGACGCCGGCCGCCCGGACGTGATGTTCGTCATCCAGCGGGTGCTGGAATCCTCCGGCCGCCTGACGCTGCTCGACCAGAGCCGCGTGGTGCGCCCGCATCCCGCCTTCCGGCTGTTCGCGACCGCCAACACCGTCGGCCTCGGCGATACGACCGGGCTCTATCACGGCACTCAGCAGATCAACCAGGCGCAGATGGACCGCTGGTCGATCGTCACGACGCTGAACTACCTGCCGCACGACAACGAGGTCGGCATCGTCGTCTCCAAGGCGAAAAGCTATAATTCGAAGGAGGGACGCGAGACCGTCTCCAAGATGGTGCGCGTCGCCGACCTCACCCGCTCGGCCTTCGTCAATGGCGATCTGTCGACGGTGATGAGCCCGCGCACGGTGATCACCTGGGCCGAGAACGCCGAGATTTTCGGCGACCTCGGCTTCGCCTTCCGGCTGACCTTCCTCAACAAATGCGACGATCTGGAACGCGCGCTCGTCGCGGAATTCTACCAGCGCGCCTTCGGCGAGGAACTGCCGGAAAGCGCGGCGAATATCGTGTTGGACTGACGGACGGACGGCCATGGCCCGCATCGGCGACAACCAGCGCCCCGCATCGCAGAAATCCGTCGACCGGGAGCCATTCCGGTGCGCCAACGCACCGAATAGTGTGGGCTGATGGGAAAAACCATCGAGAAGATGCGTGCCAACCCCAAGGCCGATTGGCGAATTCGTGATGTTGAAAAAGCATGTCGCGAGGCCGGCGCGAAGTCTGCGGCTCCGCCGGGCGGTGGGTCGCATTTTTACGTCAAGATGGACGGGAAGCGGGATCGGCTGACAGTGCCCGCGCACAAACCGATCAAGCCGCACTATATTCGCCAATTGATACGTTACCTTCAGAACCCAGATACCGAGTTGTGATGATGGCAAATTTCAAACATGCCGACGGCACGGCGTTCCGGCCGGAAGCCTATACGGTGACGGTAACACCGCTTTCTGAGGATGATGGCGGTGGATTCCTCGCAACGATCCCTGATTTGCCGGGGTGCATGGGCGATGGCGAGACTGAAATGGAAGCGATCTTGGACGTGAGATCCGCCGCCCTGTGCTGGATCGAAGGTGCTCTCGCCGACGGAGAGGATATCCCCACTCCATCCCGGCGGGCGCTCCAAGCCGCCGAGTAGACCATGGCCCGCATCGGCGACAACCAGCGCCCCGCATCGCAGAAGTCCGTCGACCGGGAGCCATTTCGGCGCGCCGTCTCGGGATGCCTGCGCGCCATCGCCGGCGATCCCGAGCTCGAAGTCACCTATGCCTCCGAGCGGCCGGGGCTGTCCGGCACACGCGCGCGCTTGCCCGAACTGCCCAAACGCGCCACCCGGAACGACCTTGCCGTCACCCGCGGCCTTGCTGATGCGATGGCGCTGCGCAAGGCGCGCCACGACACCAAGCTGCATGCCAGCCTGTCCCCCGAGGGCAAGGCCGCGCGGGCCGTCTACGACGCCGTCGAGCAGGCCCGCTGCGAGGCGATCGGCGCCAAGGCCATGCAGGGCGTCGGCGACAACCTCGCCGCAATGCTCGAGGACAAATATGTCCGCTCCAACCTCACCGACGTGACCGACCGCGCCGAGGCGCCGATCGAGGATGCCGTCGCGCTGATGGTACGCGAGAAGCTGACCGGCCGCCCGGTGCCCAAGAGCGCGCGGGCGCTGGTCGACGTCTGGCGTGACTTCGTCGACGGCAAGGCCGGTGAAAAATTCGACCGACTGACGGAAACCGTCGGCGATCAGGAAGATTTCGCTCGCGCCATGCGCGACATGCTGGTCTCGCTGGAGATGGCCGAAAAGCTCGGCGACGAGAACGAGAGCGAGGAAAGCGACGAGGACGAAGAGCAGGGCGACAGCCAGACCCGTGATTCGGAGGACGGCGGCTCGGAGAAGGAAAGCGGCACCGACGAGGCCGAGGCGCAGGAGAGCGAGACCGAGGGCGAGAACCAAGACGCGGCGGAAGCCGAATCGTCGGAAACCAGCGCCGAGGATCCGACCGACGACGACAGCCAGGACGCCGAAACCCCCGGCGATTCGCGGCGGCCGAACCAGCCGCTGAACAACCTCAGCCTCGCTGCCGACTACAAGGTGTTCTCCCAGGCCTTCGACGAAATGATCGGCGCCGAGGAGCTGTGTGACGAAGCCGAGCTCGACCGGTTGCGCTCGTTTCTCGACAAGCAGCTCGCGGCGCTCCAGGGCGTTGTCGGGCGGCTCGCCAACCGCCTGCAACGCCGCCTGATGGCGCAGCAAAACCGGTCGTGGGATTTCGATCTCGAGGAAGGCTACCTCGACAGCGCCAGGCTGCACCGCCTGGTCATCGATCCGATGCAGCCGCTCTCCTACAAGATGGAGCGTGACACCGACTTCCGCGACACGATCGTCACGCTGCTGATCGACAATTCCGGTTCGATGCGCGGCCGGCCGATCACCGTCGCGGCGACCTGCGCCGACATTCTCGCCCGCACGCTGGAGCGATGCGGCGTCAAGGTTGAGGTGCTCGGCTTCACCACCCGCGCCTGGAAGGGCGGCCAGTCGCGCGAGGCGTGGCTGAAGGCGGGCAAGCCGGCCAAGCCGGGCCGCCTCAACGATCTCAGGCACATCATCTACAAATCCGCCGATTCGCCCTGGCGCCGGGCGCGGCGCAATCTCGGCCTGATGATGCGCGAGGGGCTGCTCAAGGAGAATATCGACGGCGAGGCGCTGATCTGGGCGCACAACCGCCTTTTGGCGCGGCCCGAACAGCGGCGCATCCTGATGATGATTTCCGACGGCGCGCCGGTCGACGATTCGACGCTGTCGGTCAATCCGGGCAATTATCTGGAACGGCATCTGCGCGCGGTGATCGAAGAGATCGAGACGCGCTCGTCGGTCGAGCTGCTCGCCATCGGCATCGGCCACGACGTCACCCGCTACTATCGCCGGGCGGTGACCATCGTCGACGCCGAGGAGCTGGCCGGTGCGATGACCGAGCAGCTCGCCGATCTCTTCGAGGACGAAAGTTGCGGCCGGAAGCCGCAGCGCCGCCGATCGGCCGGACGACATTGATCGATCAGTCGCCAACGATCACGCGGCTCATGGCATCGCTCGCCGGGCTCGCGATGTTGTTCGCCTCCGGTGGCGTGACGGCAGCGGAACCGATCGACGTCTCGGCCAAGCCGATCCCGCGTTTCAGTCGTGATTCAGCGTCAGATCGTTTCGGCGACCTCGATTTTGTCGGCGGCTTCGAATTCTGGTCGCGCGACGGCCGGCTCAAGGGTGTCTCGGCGATCCGCCTGATTGACGGCGGCGAGCGGTTCCTCGCCGTCACCGACACCGGCAACTGGTTCGCCGGCCGCATCGAGCGGGATGCCTCCGACCGCCCGACAGGTTTTGGCGACGCCGTGATCGCGCCGCTTCTGGGGCCTGACGGCCAGCCGATGCGCGGCAAGATCGCAGCCGACGCCGAATCGTTGTCGATCGATGGCGACCGCGTGTTCGTCGGTTTCGAGCGCGATCACCGGATCTATGCCTATGAGAACCCCCGCGCACCGTTCGGCGAAACGGCCCGCGAAATCCCCTTGCCCCTCCCCCGGCACGAGTGGCGGACCAATCGCGGCATCGAGACGATCGCCACCGCCCCCGCCAAAAGCCCGCTTGCCGGCGCGCGGATCGCCATCGCGGAGCGGTCCATCGATCCCGACGGCAATCTCTTCGCGGCGATCTTCGACGGCGCCGCGAACGGTGTCTTCAAGGTCCGCAAGGACGCCGACTGGGACGCCTCCGACGGCGCTTTCCTCCCGGGTGGCGACCTCCTGCTGCTCGAACGCCGCTACCAAGGCTTCATGGGTGGCCTCGGCATCCGGATCCGCCGGATCGCCGGAGCAAGCATCCGGCCCGGTGCGCTCGTCGATGGTCCGGTACTCATGGAAGCCGATCTGTCGGACGAGATCGACAATATGGAAGGGCTGGACGTCTGGATCGATGCCGAGGGCGGCACCAGGCTCACCCTCGTTTCCGACGATAACGGCTCGATCTTCCAGCGCAATCTGCTCTTGGAGTTTCGTCTGGCCGATCAGCCCGCGCCGATCAACTGATCAGCCGCGCTCGTCCGGTGTCCCTCAGGCCTGCGCGGTCCGATACGGCATGAACTGCTGCATGATGACCCGGTAGGGCACCAGCGCGAAGACGGCGATGAGGAGTTTCACTCCCAGATCGCCGAGCCCCCAGGACAACCAGCGCGGAGCTTCGGTGGCAAAAACGCCGAGAAGCGGAGCATTTTCCAACGCGAAGGGCTCGTTCGGCCCCAGGAACAGGAACACCGGCGCGAAGGCCACGGTGAAAAACACGAACGTATCGAGCACCGACCCCGAGATCGACGAGGCCGCCGGCGCCCGCCACCAGCTCGCCCCCCGCAACCGGTTGAAGACGGCGATGTCGAGCAACTGGGCCGCCAGGAACGCCGTGCCCGAGGCGATGGCGATGCGGAACAGGCGCTCGGCTGCTGTGGCGTAGCCGAGCAGGCCGAGATCGAACAGCAGCGGCGGCACCACGATCGAGCACAGCACCGCCATGGCGAAGCCTGCATAGACGGCGCGCCGCGCCACCTGCGGGCCGTAGCGCCGGTTGGTGAGATCGGTGACCAGGAAGGCGAAGGGATAGACGAAGGCGCCCCAGGTCAGAATGTCCGCGAATTGAAGCGAACCGAGCTGAGCAAAGAGGGGAAACTGCACGGCGATGTTCGCGGCGAGGACGATCGTCGTCATCGCCGCGACGGGCAGAAGATAGATTCGCAAGGGCTTCATTTTTTTAACCTGGGTAATGGAACCAGTATGCCGGACGCGGGGCTCGCGACCGGCAAGGATCATCGCATGGCCCGGCCGCCTCGCGCGGCCGGCAACAGCCTTAGCTGGCCGCGGCTTCGGTCGCCTTCTTGGCGATCTGACGCTTGAGCAGGCGGGCACGCTGCGACAACTCGCCGGCGTCCGCCTTGAGCAGGAAGGCGTCGAGGCCGCCACGATGCTCGACCGAGCGCAGCGCATACGCCGAAACGCGCAGGCGATAGCGCTGTCCGAGCGAATCGGAGATCAGCGTGACGTTGCACAGATTCGGCAAGAACTTGCGACGCGTCCTGTTGTTCGCGTGGCTGACATTGTTGCCTGACTGGACAGCTTTTCCAGTGAGTTCGCAGGTGCGTGACATCGGATCACCTTTCAGATTAACGTAACACCCGATCCGGGCGCGCCGCCGCTAGAGCGCCGTGTGTCCATCCGGACGCACAAAGGACGCTCTACCACTTTGATTGAGCATCGGAATGACCCAAAAACCGGATTCCACTTTTTGGTCCGATGCTCTAAACGGCGCGATCATCGCTGTCGGGCAAGACCGGAAATTCGACCGGCTCTATAGGCCGCGCGAAGGAATGCGTCAAGCCGTTACAACTTTGCGGGATCGCACTCCCGCGCCACAAAAGCGCACTGATCGCACTGTCACGGCTGCGTCAACGATTTTTCTCAGCCTTGAAGGCAAACCGATGACACTGAAACAGCTTCTTCTCGGCGTCGCGATACTGGCCGGGGTCCCTGCGATCGGCCCGGCCGATGCCACGACCGATCGCCAGACGGTGACGACACAATACGGCATGGCGGTCATCGGCCTCAAGATCGGCAAGGCATCCTTCGACACGGTGATCGACGGTGGCCGTTTTTCGGTCAAGGGCACCCTCTCCTCCGCCGGCCTCGGCAGTTTGGTCTCCGACACCGCCGGCACCAGCCGGGTCTCCGGCCGGGTAACCGGCAAGAGCTTTGCCCCCGACAGCTACGGGCTCGATTATTCGAGCGACGACAAGCGCTGGAAAAGCGAGGTCGCCTTCAGTGGTGGACGGGTCACCGCGGCGAGCGTCAGCCCGAAGCGCGAAAAGCCGAAGCCGAGCTACGTGCCGGTCAAGCGATCCCAACTCGCCGCCGTCGTCGACCCCTTGAGCGGCCTGATGATCAAGACGAGCGACGCCGCCTCCGTGTGCAAGCGAACCCTGCCCTTCTACGACGGCTGGTCGCGACTCGACCTGCGGCTTACGCCGGCCGGAACGAAGACCTATTCGATGCCCGGCTATTCCGGTCCGGCCACGATCTGCAACGTCAAGATCCGGCCGGTCGGCGGCTATGACGCATCGTCGAAGGGCCTGACCTATCTGGCAAAGCAGACGATCCAGATCTGGTTCGCGCCGATCGCGCGCCCCGATCTTTTCGTGCCGGTCTACGCCCGCATCCCGACCCAGGTCGGATCCCTGACGCTGCAAGCGACCTCCGTGTCGGTGAAGTGACCGTCAGAGCCTTGTTCCTGAGCACCGCATTGACCGGATAACGGCCTGCCGCCCATAAGCACGCGTCGATACGGATTGTGGGACGCGGGTTTGGGAACTTTTCTGGGCTTTTCGGCGGTGCTGATGTGCTCGCTGCTGGCGCTTTTGACGGCCCGCAGCGGCGCGGTGCCGCCGTTTCAGCTCGCCGCCATGACGTTCGTCATTGCCACTCTCGTCGGTCTTGTCGCAATGAAAGCCCGCGGAACCGGGATGGCGGTGTTCCGGCAACCGCTGGCCGTCTGGATTCTCGGCGTAGGCGGGCTGTTCGGCTATCACGCGCTCTATTTCGCCGCCCTGCGCAATGCCCCGACGGCCGAGGCGAGCCTGATCGCCTATCTCTGGCCGCTGTTCATCGTGCTCGGCTCGGCTATGCTTCCCGGCGAGCGGCTGCGCTGGTTTCACGCAGCGGGCGCCTTCCTCGGCCTTGCCGGCGCGGCGCTGATTGTCACCGGTGGCGGCGCCATCGCCTTTTCGCCCGACTACGTCTTTGGTTATGCGCTGGCCGGGCTCTGCGCCCTCACCTGGTCGAGCTATTCCCTGCTGTCGCGCCGCTTCGGCAGCGTTCCGAGCGACGTCGTCACCGGTTTTTGCGCAGGAACGGCGGTGCTCTCGCTGGTCGCTCACCTCATCTTCGAGGCAACCATCTGGCCGCAGACCTCCGGCGAATGGCTGGCCGTCCTCCTGCTGGGGCTGCTGCCGGTCGGCGGCGCCTTCTATGTTTGGGACCACGGCGTCAAGCACGGCAACATCCAGATCATCGGCGCGTCGAGCTATGCCGCGCCGCTCCTGTCGACGCTGGTCCTGGTCGCGGCGGGGGAAGCGGCCCTGACTGGCGCAATCGTCGCGGCGGCAGTTCTGATCACCCTCGGCGCCTGCCTCGCGGCGCTGCCGCTGTTTCGGCGGCTGCTGCGACATTGAGCCACCTGTATTCCTGAACGGCGCACAACGGCGCATTCACGACCCGATCACCCGCGACTCCCTACACATCATCCATCGTCATCGGACGCCACTTCTGGACGTCGCAACGAAGGAAGACTGCAATGAAGCGCCTGATTATCACTGCCGCCGCCCTCGCCAGCCTGTTCTCCGCCGCCACCTTGGATATCGCCTCGGCCGGCAGCCGCACCGTCGTCAACCAGTCCGGTTGGGGCAATGGCGCCGCGATCAGCCAGGACGGCTCGTCCAGCGTGATCTTCCAGACCCAGCGTGGTCGGCGCAACGACGTCAGAACCATACAGAAGGGGAACCGCAACTACTCCGACACCTTCCAGCGCGGCCGCTCCAACCGGGCATTCACCGACCAGCTGGGCGCGCGCAACGAGGCCGTGATCGGCCAGGAGGGCAACCGCAACTACGGCGAGATCATCCAGACCGGACGCGGCAACATGGCCGGGGCCGCGCAAATGGGCAGCGACAACGAGGCCATGATCGAGCAGAGCGGAAGCAATAACGCCGCCGCGACCATCCAGGTCGGCAGCGGCCAGAGCACCAGCATCGTCCAGAATGGTGGAAACAATATCTCCGTCGTGATCCAGGGGCGCCGCTGATCCCGCGTCACACGGGTGGAGGCGATCCGCTTCCACCCGGCCCGGCGAACGGACAACCAAGGGAGACCAACATGTCCCTGCCATTGAAGACCGGATTCCTGACCGCCGCCCTCGCTCTCGTCGCCGGCTTCACCGCCTCGGCACAAACCGAGAGAAGCGCCGATGCCGCCATCTCATGCAGGATCGAAAAGATCGAGGCCAGCGGCGGCATCACCCTCAATGCCATCGCCGAAAGCCCCAAGGCGATCGCGGGAACCTATCTGTTCGAGGTGCAAAAACGCGGTGGAGGCGGCATATCGAGCTCCGCGCAAAGCGGCGATTTCGAGCTGAAAGCAGATGAAACCGCGGTCTTGGGCGTGGTCGGCCTCGGCGGCTCGGACCGGTTGACCTATGATGCCCATCTCACACTGACATCCCCCGACGGCAAGCTGCTTTGCCGTCACGACTGAGGTCGGCTCCGAGTTGGTTCGACCCGGAGCCGGCGATCAGTCCTCGGCGATCTCGCGCGGCGTCGGCCGCCAGCCCTCCGGCGCCATCTCGAACGATTTGAACGTAAAGCCCGGCGCGACCGTGCAGCCGACCAGCGTGTATTCGCCAAGGCTCGTCGCGGTCTGCCACCAGCCGGCGGGTACGACGAATTGCGGCGATTCATGTTCGCCGACATCCGGACCGAGACGATGGGACGACGCCGCGTGGCCATCTTGCGACACCGTGATCACCAGGGGCGCACCGCCATACCAGTGCCAGACCTCGGCGGCGTCCTTGACCCGATGCCATTGCGACGTCTCGCCTTCCTCGAGCAGATAGTAGATCGCCGTCGAGCGGGCCCGGCCCTTGCCCTTCGCCGGTTCGTCGCGAAAGGTTTCGCGATACCATCCGCCCTCGGGATGCGGCTTCAGGTCGAGCGTCTTGACGATCTTCAGGGCAGCCGAACTCATCAGTATTGATCCCTCTTCTTGCGAATGGCGGCGAACACGTCGGCGGGCTCGGCATCCGCCATGCCCATCGCTTGCATCAGCGCCGGGTCGTCGGCGCGCAAAAACGGATTGGTCTTTTTCTCGCGCCCGAGCGAGACGGGCAGCGTCGGCTTGCCGTCGGCCCGCAGCGCCGCGACCTCCCGCGCCCGCTCCTGCAAGGCGGAATTGTCCGGATCGACGTCGGTGGCGCAGCGGGCGTTGGTGGCGGTGTATTCGTGGCCGCAATACAGCATCGTCTCGTCGGGAAGCGCCCTGAGGCGCTTGAGCGATTCCCACATCATCGCCGCATCGCCCTCGAACAGCCGTCCGCAGCCGAGCGAGAACAGCGCATCGGCGGCGAAGACGGCCTTGGCGTCTGGCAGATAATAGGAGATTTCGCCGAGCGTATGCCCCGGCGTATCGATCGCCTCGACGCGAATCCCGCCCAGTTCGAACGTATCGCCGCCGGAGACCGACCGGTCGATGCCGGGGATCTTTGCCCGCTCCTTTTTCGGGCCGATGATCTCGACCCCGAACCGCGCCTTCAACGCCTCGTTCGCCGCGACATGGTCGCCGTGGTGATGCGTCGTCAGGATATGGGTGAGATTCCAGCCGGCCTTTGTGAGTTCGGCGAGGATCGGCGCCTCCTCCGGCGCGTCGATGGCGATCGTCGTGCCGCTGTCCTTGGCGTGGACGAGCACGCCGAAATTGTCGCCGCGGCAAACGAATTGACGAATTTCGATCTCGGCCATGGAGGTCTTCCCTTCATTGAATGCGGTGCATTGTCGAGTTAGGGCGCTCCGACGCCATGTCAGCCGCCGGGCACACTGCGGCCGCCTCGCAACCGGATCGAGGCCATTCCTCCGAAAGAGAGTTTCGACCCAGCTTCCGAGCGTCCTATATTGAGCGTTCGATCCGCCGCATCCAGCCAGCGGCGAACAGGGAGCCGTCCACACTGACCACCAATGCCGACATCGTCGACCTTCGCGACTTCTACGCCTCGCCTTTGGGTCTAGCGGCCGCGCGCGCCGTATCGCTGGCTTTGACGCCGCTGTGGCGGCCGATCTCGGACGAGCGGCTGGTCGGGCTGGGCTATGCCGTGCCCTATATCGACCGCTTCGCCGCCGATGCCGAGCGGGCCTTCGCCTTCATGCCGGCCGCGCAAGGGGCGCAGAACTGGCCGATGGGCGCCGCCTCGCTATCGGCTCTGGTCGGCGTCGAGGATCTGCCGCTCGGCGACGCCTCGGTCGACCGCGTCCTCATCATCCATGCGCTGGAATTCGCCGAAAGCCCGGAAGCCATGCTGAGCGAGGTCTGGCGGGTGCTGGCGCCGGGCGGGCGCATCGTCATCGTCGCGCCGCACCGGCGCGGCGTCTGGGCGCGCTTCGAGCACACGCCGTTCGGCTCGGGCCGTCCGTGGTCGCGGGGCCAGCTCACGCGGCTCCTGCGCGGCGCGATGTTCACGCCGACCGCTTGGGCCGAGGCGCTGCTGTTTCCGCCGTTTCGCCGTCGCTCGTTGCTCGGCTTCGCCGCGCCGCTTGAACGCCTCGGCCGCGATCTCTGGCCACTCTTCGCAGGCGTCGTCGTCATCGAGGCGACCAAGCAGCTCTACCGGGGCGTTCCGGTCACCTCGACGGCCCGGGAGCGCCGCCGTGTGGTCAAGCCCGTGCTGGTCCCGGCCGGCGCCGGGGCGGGCGCGCGGAGGGAGGGGTGATGGGAAGTGCCTCTAAACCAACTGCGTGCAACAGGAACTCCTCTTGAACGCCTCGTCTGCAACTATATCGCGGGTATGACCGACAGCTACAGAGATGGTCTACCACAGTCTCTTCACACTCGGCTTCGGCAGTAGCGGAAATGAGATTTAGCCCTAGGTAAGTCTCAGTCTGGAGCGGTGGTCGTATGCAAAGATCGAAGCAACAAATCGAGCGAATAGCGCGCTGGCGGGAAGCCTTCTGCGACGACACGACCGGCATCCACAAGACAGTTCAAGATCTGCTCTGGAACTATGCTGCATTCCGCACGACGGTGAAGATCTTGCGTCTCGCAAACGAAAGGCGCGATGAGAGGGCTCCTCTCAATCAGATGCTCTTTAATCTGATATCCGAGGGATACTGGTCGAGCTTGCTACTCGGGACTAGACGACTTCTGGACAAAGCGCCGCTGAGTGTCGGTCCGGAAAGTTGTTCAATTTGAACAAAGCCTTCGCAGCATTAGGCGGATAGACGCCAGTTTGAGGAATGCGAGCGCGTTGCGCGACAGGTTCTCGAAATCCTTGGCCA